>NZ_ALJG01000284.1 GCF_000286315.1 Paenisporosarcina sp. TG20
TTCATAATCAACACGCTTGGTATTTTATATCAGATACTTTACATTCAAGGGTAAACCTATGTGTTTTATATTTTCCATCTTCATCATCCTCTGGGAAAATATAAGGCATTTCTGTATGCTTCAATTTATATAAGATTGATTTTTTATAGATATATGGAGAAAAAATCCTCGCTTTGTGCTTATAAGTTTTTCCATCTCCAAAATCATTCACATCTACTACAACAAAAATTTCCTCGTCTTGTGAATGTAATGATTCAAATAACGTGACAGCCCTCTTATAAACCCCCTGTACATAAGGACTGTTTTCGTAATGGTATTCACTATTCCATTCTACCCCTAACTCAAACCGTATGCCGATTTCCCAGCTATAAAACAAAGGTGGTCTAAGATATAAGTTAGGAAAATTTTCATTCATATAGTCATTTAACAGCATACCTGCACCTCAATTTGTTTCTTGAATTTTACCATTTTTTCTTAACCTATCCTACGGCGTTAGTTTAAGAAACTAACCTTTTTCAAGATCTCACTTCTTGTGCTAAAGCTACCCGTTAGCTTAGCAAGAAAGCCTTAAATTAAAAAGCTAGAATTTTTATTAACGCCCTGCTAACATAGTAAATTACCCTTTGTCAGCAGTATATTTTTCATACCACTCACGACCAGTTGACCACTCTTTAACAGGATTTTTATCTCCTAAAATTCTCACACAAGCAGCAGCCATTATATATTCATTTAACCCGTTTTCATCGTTTTCTTCAAATTTATTTAAAAAATGATTTAGTCCTATTTGTTGACTTGAAACTATGTTATTAAATTCTTCCAAATGAGCTGTTATATAGTCATTTGGATTTGATGATACTTTAACGGTATTTGAATTTACAATTGAACTTAGGTCTCGTTCAATCTGTTGTATGGTGTCCATTTCTTTTTCGCTAACTGAACTACAAGCAGTCAAAAATATTACCAACCAAATGAACAAAATCTTTCTCACTTAAAGACCTCCTTGTAATGCGGATTCATATTTCCTTGTTGAGCTAACCTGTTGCGTTAGCACAATATAAATCAAACTATAAATTTATCACTAGGTAACAAAGTTAAATCTCCAATAGATAAATCTTCATTCCTCTCTAAAAACCACTTTACTAAGTAATAACCTAAAGAATATCCACCCCAAATCGGTAAACCTTCTTCCCTGTTACCAAACATATATAGATCAGTGGTTTGTCCTTTTTTCCCTATATGTGGTTTATAAGTGCTTTCCCATAATGTTTCAGCTTGTTTTTCTGTTAGAGCATCTTTATATGGACCTAGATAAATTTCCCCTAATTTTATCCTTACAAAGTGTTCTGCTAAGCCTTCTAAAATCAATCGGTCAAGTAAAGTCTGACTCTCCTCGTCCATTTCCAGGGCACTGATACGCCAGTGATGATGATATTCGTGAGTAATTACTGACTTCAGTGTTAATCGGACATTATCTTCTGGAAGGACTGCAAACCACATATTACCGTTCCAATCTGTAAAGACGGACACTCCTCCAAGTTTTTCTATAACAAAATCATCATTTTCATCTAAAATAAACAACTCATATTTTATGGGACTATAAGAAGGGAATTGTTCTTGTAGAAGCTCTAGCTCTTCTTGTATGAAGTTTTCATAAGCAAGAAGACGCATCTTGCTTAACTGCATTTCAAGTGAGTCAACATCATTGTCTAAGCTAAACATCCCAAAGAACAACATTGTCTCTAATTCTTCTTCAGAGAGTATGAAGTTCTCAATGAATAGCTCTTTTCTGCTTTTTTTAGGGTTTAATTTCCAATCCTTAAGGAACTGACTCATATGCTCAAGTCTAGGAATTACTTCAACCATTTGATTTTTTTTACTAATAACGACTCACTCCTGCCACTTAAAATAAACACCTATTCTTCTTTCATTAAACTGCTTCGTTTTTTAAATAAAAAATAAAGTCCTCTTTGAAAAATTATACCATCATTTTACAATTCTTCGCATAAAATATAAAGTTTTCTGTTTATAAAAAGTGATGTAGATTGGAGGTGCTTTTAGCATATTAATTAGCAGAATGATTAGTTGTATTACAACTTTCATTGTAATGAGACCAACTAGGATACTAAATATACAGCTGAAAATCGAGGTATTAGAGCAAGAATGTTTATATATCAAAAAGAAATGAACTGCCAATTCATATGCGAATTGATAGTCCATTTATGTTATATTATAAGTTTTTGCACCTCTAAAGAGAACCTCTTATCTAAATGAGGTGCTTTTCTGGGTTATATTTGGCTGTTTATTTTGATAATAAAACAGGTTCAATTTACCTGTCTTCCGGAATAATGATCTAAATCTGAACGGCTTAGTTCTTCAGTCTATGGTCTAAACTTAACTAATCACATTTATGATCGTACTAACGTGAAGTCTGGACTCAATTCCCCTATTTGTTCTTTCCTTGCATTTAACAGTTGTGGGTAATGATATTTACGTAACTGCTTCTTTTGAAGGTCACTCAATAGCCCAAGCTGGGATAAAACTTCGATTGCTACCGGGTAAGTAGCTCTTACATTGCCATCCTCAATTTTAATGGCAATTCCGATTCCTGTTTCTTTATCACCAATGCAAAATACACCCTCTGCTCCGTCTTTCGCAAACATACGACCATCTAAGATACGCATGAAATCGGTACAAAAATGATCAGTACCTCCAATCAATTCTGGTTCTTCCATCATCGCTGTCGTTATCTTGTTAACCGCTTCTTGACGTTTAGTAGGCAACGAACGAGAATCAGCCATTTTTGCAAAACCCAATGCTACATTTTTTAATGGCATCCCATGTACGGGTAATCCGCAGCCATCAATTCCAATTTCTATCTCAGCAACAGGCACTTCGGTTAACTCACTAATCGCTTCAATAATTCGCTTCTGAACGGGATGGTCCAATTTATAATAATCAATCGTCGTCTCATTCATATGTTTTGCGGTTACAAGCATCCCACTATGTTTTCCTGAACAATTATTATATATAGGTGTAACTTCCCCACCCCTTTTTATTAATGCTTCATAGGTATCTGGCCATCTTGGGTTATGCGTTCCACATTGTAAATCCGAAATCGATAGTTCTGCTCTATCCAAAATAGATTGTACTTTCACTGTGTGTTGCTCTTCACCATTATGGGATGCACAAGTGATAGATAAATCTGCTTGATCAAAGTTAAAGTTGTCTGCCGCTCCAGTTTCCACAATTGGGATGGATTGAAGAGGTTTCATTGACGATCTTGCGTATATTACTTCGTCAGGATTTCCTACCCCGTAAAGCAGTTCTCCGTTGGCATTGACTACTGCAATATGACCCCTATGTATACTTTCAACCAAATCCCCTCTAGTAACTTTAACTAAGATTTCTGTTGTCATAATAACACCTCTATTCTTAAGTTTTCCTATTATCTAAATAATCTTAAGACATAATTAAAAACAATGATACCTTTTTTATTAAATCTACTATTAATTTAGTTTGGGAATAGTAAGATGTTCTGCCTGTATCTAGATTTAACTTCACTGTATGAAAGGAAAAGTTTCATGAACTTCCGTAATATCTTTTCAAGTTTTCAAATAATTAGTCCCGTCTAAGCAAGCGAACTTTTTTATGTGAATTCTAAAAGTAAAGTTCCTGTGAATTGAACACAATATTTTTTATTGCAAAGTGTTTCTTATCTATATACCGTGAATTTCGCATTTTAGTGGTAACATATTACATATGAACACCAAAATTGTTCATACTTTATTGATTTACACAAGTGCTCGAAAACGATCATTGGAAGGAATACGAAGTGATTCAATTCGAAAGGAGAATGCTTAGAATGGATGAAATAAAATCTCTCTTGGTATTATGGCAAAGCAAAACAAATTTGCTTTATTATCATGTTGGTACGCTTTTTTTTAATGGCGAAGTGTACACATTTCAGTACACTCACCATCAAGATGCGCATCGTAACGTTGGTGAAGCGAAAAGAAATGGTTATCGATTACATCCCGCCTTTCCTGAATTGGAGACTGAATATACCTCCAACAATTTATTTTCAGCATTTGACCGCCGCATTCCCTCTTCGGATAGAGTTGATTTTAAAGAAATCATAAAAAATCTTGGCCTTTCAGAACAAGCAGATCGCATGGATATCTTACGTGAAACGCGAGGTATGTTAGCGGGTGATAACTATAGTTTTGAACAACCTATTCGTCTTTATGAAGATCGACACTTAAAGACAGGTTTTTATATTAACGGCATTCGTCACCGAGAACTTCCACCAACTTGGCCATTATTAATTCAAAAAGACAATAACTTACGATTTGTTACAGAAGATACAAATGATAAAGACCCTCATGCTATACGAATTGAAACGAAAAGCGGTCTCCACCTAGGCTATGTTCCGGGTGTTTATGCAGAGGCATTTAAATCTTTAATTCAACAAAATATTCTACTTACAATATCCATTACGGATATTCGTCCAAAATCCGCTCCTCAATGGTGGGTTAGCCTATCAGTTAAAGCAGATTTACAAGACGATCAAATTGATTTTGTTAATAGAACACAATTGAATGGATTGATTCAGAAATCCGCATAATCTCATCCCGCTATCTTAATTTAGATGATAGCGGGATGATTTTCATTTATCTCATTAGAACCAATATTCAAACTGATAGGAATTAACTAAGTGTCAGACAAGTTTAATTTATTATCTTTAAATTTCGTGTCACAAAGGACTTGTTTTCTTTTACAACAGGTATATAATTCAAAGCGTATCATCAATCTTAGAATTTACGTGGTGAATCTTATGCGCTCATATAATGAAAAAATCAGTATTTATAACGGCATGGCTTCAACTGTTGCCATGAACTTTTCGAATAACTTCTTTCCTATTTTTGCAATTACGATTTTGAGTGCCACCAATTACCAAGTGGGTCTTATTAGTTCTCTTCCCCCACTTATGGCGTTGCTTATGACCATTCCGGCTGCAATTCTACTAAACCGAGCCCATGAACACAAGAGACTCGTAGCCATGTCTATTTTATTAGCCCGGTTAATGTTCATGCTCATTGTGGTACTCGTTTACTTGCCTTCTGAGTCAATGCAGGCATGGGTTTTCTTGGCCATTATTGCACTTATGAGTGTACCGAATACGTTAGCAAATATGGGGTGGCAAACCCTCATCAGTGGGATGATTAGCGACTCTCGGCGAGGAGCGTTCTTCAGTGATCGTAACCGCTTGCTAACGATGGTTGGGCTAGTTTCAACATTGACGGTTGGTATTGTAATGAAAGATGCATCCAACAATGTGGCTGCTTATCAGATTTTATTTGCGATTGCTTTTGGATTTGGTCTATTAGAAGCTTTTTTATTGATGAAGCATGACGAAGAGACTACTAGAGTCGAAGGACCCGTAGTAAGAAAGAAACTGATGGATTGGTCAATTTTCAAACATTCCGGCTATGTATCCTTTTTAGTAGCTGCACTATTTTTCAATTTCGCATGGCAGATGGCATGGGGGATTTTTAATATTTACCATGTACGAGTTGTGGGTGCGACAATATTCTGGATTAGTATGTTTTCGGTCGGCAATATGTTGATGCAGATATTAACGTTTCCACTGTGGAAAAAATGGGCGGAACGACAATCAAATGTACGTGTTTTTGTCTGGGCCGCGATTGGTATGGCAAGTACACCGTTTCTAACCGTACTGTCGACAAATTTGTATTACCTAACAGTTGTACAAACAATTTCAGGATTTTTCTTATCAGGGGTCGTGTTGCTATTGTTTAATTTATTACTAGAACAATCACCTGAATCGTCCCGAACCTATTGTATTACGACCTACAATGTCCTACTGGCGTTCGCTGCTTTCCTCGCTCCGCAAGTAGGCATTTGGATGTTGAATGCGTGGGGTGTCGAAATTGCCATGTATCTAAACTCCGGATTACGTTTGCTCAGTGCAGCAGTGTTCTTTGCTGTCTATGTTCGCTACGGGCGAGTTCCTAAAGAATTGTTGTAACAGTTTAAATGGTCATCTTTCATTCGCATATATGTCGCGTCATTGTCTAATAGCGAATTCGTCGTGATTTTAAGTGCTGTGAACGGAAGCATTAATTGTGCGATGGTCTGGTCTATTTAATATGAAAGGAGGGCTACCCTTAATAGTCATTTAAATGACTTTTGGGACAGCCCTTTTTCTTCATTTTAATGACGATAGTTTCTTTTAGCTATCAGGATTTAGAGGGGGTATCGACCAACTGTCAATGCCTACTTAGAAGAAGAATTAGCGTTCTTCCAGATGAAAATTCACAAGTATTAGTACTCTTAACATACAACAAAACTGTACTGTATAAGATGTCATCCATATGCCTAGGCAGTAACATAGTAGGCGTTTTTTTCAGTGGTTTTTTCAACACCGAGACGGTTTATTTATTGATATTTATAGAACGACCATTTTTTTTAGAACTGTATAATAGTCATCCGAAAACATCATTTTATCAGTGGCTTCACTTTTTAAGTGATCTAGAAATGCTGTTTCAAAATCTTCATCATCAATTTCAAATCGATTCAAATCAATTTTAACCAGTTCGTTAATGTCAGACTCAATCTCAATTAAATCCGAGAATATATAGCCCCACTTTTTTTCTTCATACAGTTTTCCAGAAATTTTAAAAATAGTCGAAGTCACTGTAGAAGAAGGTACAGAGTAATCATTTTTTATCCAAATTTTCGTTTCATTATTGTTTGCTGAAAATAAAATTTCTTCATAACAGAGTGCAAAATTCTTTTTAAGCTCTACTTTATTCAAAATGTCCACCTCCTCAGCTAATGTTATCGATATATCAAGTATGTAAATAGAAACATAGGATTATACCTATCCAGATTAATATGTTTTTATTTATTATTTCGAACCAGTGCTGTGAGAATCCCTATATTCTCTTAGACATTCAAAAGTAAAAAACTCAAATATGACTATATTACTAGAAGCTCCAGACTATTTCACCCTTCACAGGTATGTTGTTAATTCCCTGGGAGATACTTGGGGCATGAGTGATTTTTTTAGATTAACGTTTGCCTATGAAGGGTAATGTAAAAAAGATTATTAATAAATTTGGGGAGAGATTTCAAATGAATTATAAAAATATTACGGTCGCGGGTAGTGGTGTGTTAGGTAGTCAAATTGCTTTCCAAACTGCTTTCCATGGATACAATGTAAGTATTTATGATATCCATGACGAAGCCATTACAAAAGCACAAAAAAGTTTAGCTAAATTAAAAGGTGTCTATGGAAACTACTTCAAAGATGAACAAAGAGCGGAAGAAGCAATGACCCGCTTTACTTTTAGCACGGATCTTGCAGAGGCTGTAAAAGATGCAGACCTTGTAATCGAAGCAATTCCAGAGGTTGTTGAGATTAAAACAAAATTTTACAAACAGTTAGGAAAAGTTGCTCCTGCAAAGTCGGTATTTGCAACGAACTCTTCAACTTTATTACCTAGTCAATTTGCTGAATACACGGGCCGACCAGAGAAATTTATCGCACTTCACTTTGCCAACCAAATATGGGCTAAAAATACTGCGGAGGTAATGGATCACCCAGGTACTGCCGAACATATCACATTGGAGTTGCTTGATTTTGCCAAATCAATTGGCATGGTTCCTTTACACATAAAAAAGGAACAGCCAGGATACATTTTAAATTCTCTATTAGTTCCATTTTTATCTGCAGGTCAAAACCTATTTGCCAATGACGTAGCTGAACCAGAAACAATCGATAAAACATGGATGATTGCAACAGGTGCACCGATGGGACCTTTTGGAATTCTAGACGTTGTTGGTATTCAAACTGCCTACAACATCGTATTAATGCAAGCAAGTGCTAATCCAGATGCCACTAATAGTCAAAAGAAGTTAGCAGAACTCCTTAAAACTGAGTTTATTGATAAAGGAAAAATGGGTGTAGCGACAGGCGAGGGCTTCTACAAATATCCAAATCCAGCATACTTAGAACCGGAATTCTTAAAAGCGTAAATAGTTAGCTGTTTTTATAATGACGAACGAGTAAATAGAAAATTTATAAAAGAAATTCCACCCCTAGCGTCTTCATCCAATATTACCTATACGAAAGAAAGACGAGCAAGGTGACTTTTTGTCACTTTGCTCGTCTTTCTCTTTATTTTATTATCCAAAGATTCCTGGAAATCTTAAAAAAATTATATGACATGTTTGTATTGGTCAATACCTTCATACTGATTTAGTAAACGATCTAAATCTTGGCTACATGCAACAACAATGGGGTGTGTCATGTCATAATGTTTTGCAATAGTATACAGTTCTCTTTTTTTACTATTTATTAGCTTCAATGTCAGAGTTTTTTTACCCATTTTTTTCATTTTCATCTATTCGTCCCCACTTCCACATTGTTTTAGTTGATTGTTAGACTAGATAAGATAGATATAGAGTACAAAATCCAGACATGCGATTTGATATATATAGAGAACGTCTAAAAATGCAAAAAAGTTCATTAATATTTATTTAATATTTTATTTAAAATATTGCGAATATATCTATAATAACTTTTAGTCTATTAATTACCATAATTCCTATATTTTTATTATATTATCTCTTCCAGCTGAAATCAATATACAGTGTATTAATAATCTATAAATACTACATATTGTATTATGAACATATTAAAGGGCTATATCGTAAATATTGTTAATATTAACTTTTAGTAGATTTACCCGTTATTTTTCATCTATAAACCATTAAAATAACATTTACTATTTTCTAATAACCCGTACTTTAGTTTGTTACCTTTTACATCTGACCAAAATAATATCTCTCCTTGCCACATATGTTTTAATACCAGCTCTTATGGTTTTCAAAAAAGCTGCTAAAGAATATGTTGGAGGAAAGAAATGAAGAAATGGTTTGTTCTAGTTTTACTTTTTTTGGCTCTTGCGGGGTGTTCTACTTTACAAGAGAGTGAAATGTCCATTAAACCTGGTCCGGTAGTAAACTCCACAGAAACACTTCCAATAATTGAAAAGCCTATTGAAGAAAACACAGTGAATATGATTGACGATGAAGTCCTGATAAAACCTGTTATTACGAGCGTCAAACTTGTAGCAATTGGAGATATTCTTCTTCATCAAGCGGTATATAACGATGCAGCTACAGCTGAAGGCACTTATGATTTCTCCTCAATGTTTTTGAAAGTAAAACCGTTTTTAGAAAGCGCAGATATTGCTGTTGCCAATCAAGAAACCATGATTGGGGGTACAGAGTTAGGCCTTTCTAGTTATCCTTTGTTTAATAGTCCTTATGAAATAGGCGATGCTTTAAAAGAAGTAGGGATAGATATTGTAACGATAGCTAATAATCATACGTTAGATAAAGGTGAAAAAGGGATTATTAACGCTACTAATTATTGGGACAGTATTGGGATGCCTTACACAGGTTCATTTAAGTCAGAGAAAGATCGTGGAATTATCCGAACTGTCATAAAAAATGGCATCAGCTTTTCTTTTCTATCTTATAGTTATGGAACAAACGGTTTACCTGTGCCTTTGGACAAACCTTATTTAATCAACTTAATTGACTTACCATTAATTAAACAAGATGTTGAAAATGCGAAGAAAATTTCAGATGTCGTGGTTGTTTCTATGCATTGGGGAAATGAATATGAAACCCTACCTAATCAAACACAAATTGATTTGGCGAATGAACTTTCAAGTATGGGGGTTGATATCATTATTGGTCACCATCCTCATGTTTTACAGCCTATTGATTGGATTGAGCGAACTGATGGATCAAGAACATTCGTTATGTATAGTTTAGGGAATTTTTTATCCGCACAAGAAGGTCTTGAAAGACTGTTAGGGGGTATAGGTGGCGTAGAAATCACCAAAATTGCTTATCCTGAAAAAACCGTAATTAAACTAGGAAACCCAAGTTTCATGCCTACTTTCGGATTTTATGAGAATTGGAGCAATTTCGAAGTCATTCCAATGGTGCAGTTAAATGAAACGTATCTGTTGAATTATCAAAAGCACTACGAAGAAATACAAAGTCACATGCAACATTACATAGAAGAACTTACAATTCTAGAAAAATAAACACTAATGTATATACATAGCGGCAATATGTATGAAGCACAATTAACTTCCTGATATAAATATTTCAATCGTCCTTTGTAATGCTCTTATTTAAACGACCGATATGTTTCAATGAAGTTCTGTGGATTACTGTGAATAAAAAATGGGAAGACACCCTGGTTGGTATGGAGATATAAAATTCCCGATTCTGATGAGAAGGGTTTATAGGAAACATCCAAAACTTGCTTGAGTGTAAACTCTGCTCTTGCGGTGATTACTACTTTAGGTGTTACTGTTAATTCATGATGTGTAGTAACTTTTTTCATCCGATAATAAAAATCAATTTTTCGTTCTACTTCGGAGTAAATAATTGTTGCCTGTTGAGTCTCTTGTACCATGAAGCAGCCTCCTCTTGCTATTAATGTTACAGGAGTTAATCAGTAAATTGCAAAAGATACAATCGCTATGAATAATGAAATTTTTGAAAGGTATATTGAAAATACCAATGTAATTGATTGTTAAATAAAGTTTTAAAAACCTCTATAGAATGTACAAGCTAGGTCATTTTTAAGGAAAACATAATAATTCAAACTACTGCATTCATTTTTTAATGGACTACAAGTTCTTGTACCATAAAAAGGATTCGAGAAGGGGGTCTCAAATCCTTTTTATGGTATAAGAATGCATAAAACTTATTAACGAAAATCCATCAGGGCTTTGTTAAACACTTTCTTATTCAATCACGTACTTGCCTTGTTCTGGTTTAGCAATTTTGTCAAAGTCTCTTGCAAGTATGGCTAAGTTTTCGGTTAACCATTCACCTGATGCAGGAATTCCATGTCCTGTAACCGCAGTTGCTGGATTTAACTATTCTAAAATCCTAACCGATTCACTAGCTGCTTCCCAATCGGTGGTTAAATATCTTGGAGGTCCATGAATTTCTAATTCTTGTGTGATTACACTATAAAGTGATTCTTGTTTTACTGTAACAAAAGCATCTCCTACAATTAGAGCTTTGTCAGCTTCTCTGAAAAAAGAAACGTGACCTTCTGTATGACCTGGTGTATGAATCCAACGCCACCCATTCATAAAGGGTATTGAACCATCATTCGGAAGAGCTTGAATACGGCTACCTAGATCAATCGATTCTGTTGGAAACATTGGTGACAATTTAGCAATCAGTCCAGCATCCACCGAGCTATCTGGTATGGCATAATTTTTTTTACCAGTTAAATAAGGAAGTTCTAATATGTGGGCATAAACAGGAACGTCCCATTCTTCAATTAGTTCCATAATGGCTCCGATGTGATCAAAGTGGGCGTGTGTCAGAATAATTGCTTTGGGTTTTGCATATTCTCCAAACCGTTCTTTGGCCTCGTCTATTATCTTTTGAGCAGACTTTGGGGTTGCTGCATCTATAAGTACCCATTTTTGATTTTTCCCGGGAGTTCCAACGAAACAAATATTTACAAATTGTATTGTAAAATTGTAAATGTCAGGAGCTACTTCTACTCCTTGTCCACTTTTTACTGTAGTCATAGGAATATACTTTTCAGTTGATGAACTTCCATTCATAACATGCGGAACCTCCTTTGATTCAAATATAATACTTCACCTATTATGTCCAAGATAATTCTTTTCAATCCTGTTATTACAAGTTAATAAATGAATAGGTAAAAGATAAAATACACATAATAGAATAATCAATTCCTGTAAAAAGGAGGAGAAATACGTTAGCGATGAAGAAGGAGAATTTTTCTTGGGTATTTTAAACGGTAATCCTAAAGACGAACCGTTGCATGAAGGTGAAGTATTTGGCATTTGGTCGTTCATTATTTGTAATAATGGATTAGTTAGTGCGTATCAAGCCTTCCACAATCATGCAGGAGATAAAGATCTTAAAGGAATCCTAAAAGAAGCCATTAGAGCTATGAAAGAAGAAAATCAACAAGCATCAGAAATTCTAAAAGCAAATGGCGTTGCTTTACCTCCAGCTCTTCCAGATCGTCCTGATGCAAACGCTGATGAAATTCCAGTAGGTGCAAGATTTATGGATCCAGAGATAAGTGCCATTCTAGCTACAAATGTCGCTCAAGGGTTGGTATCATGTAGTGCGGTTTTGGGTTCAGCAATTCGTGAAGATGTTTCCATGATGTTCGGACAATTTCATTCAGCCAAAGTTCAATTTGGGGCTAGACTGTTAAAGTTGAACAAAGAAAAAGCATGGTTAATACCTCCTCCAGTGCATGTAGCTCCTTCGTCTAAACAATAGTATCAATGGAAGTGGGATGTATTCTTTTGCTTTTAAAAACGATTATATAAGATTATGTCCAAAACTTTAAACCCTTGGTACTCGGATGAGTTACTAAGGGTTTAAAGTAAATTTAAATCATTGGAAAGGAGCGTTTTAAAATGAAGAAAAAAGTCTTTACTGAAGAAGATAGAGAATTAGCAGACGGACCGTATAGGGATAATCCAGAAGGAGTAGCCACTGATAAAGTTACTTTATTTGATATGCACGAAGATATGAAGACCGTTGATACAGTATCAATGGAAGATTTAAATAAACAAGTAATTAACGATCCATACAGAAATGAAACAAAGAATCCTTCAGCAAGCGAGAGCGATCATCCAAACTCCGATAAGGAGAGAGCAGAATTCTAGGTTACTGTAATTTTGCGTTTTTAGTCAAAATGAATTAGGCTTGCTGACAATTAAATGATAGTAAACAACCCAGATAAACTTTCAAACGGGTTTACTCCAGAGGCACAAATATTCAAATCACATGAAAACACATGGGTTTCCATATTGGAAATCACATGTGTTTTTTGCAATCATAATAAGCTTTATAAGATAAAAAATTAAAAACACAATCACATAACATTTTACCAAAATTTAAAAGTTTATTGTAAATATATGTTAAAATTATATTGTGAAAAATAGATTTTATGAGAGATGTACTTAAACTACCGGGGGGTTAGTTCAATTAACTAATGGAACGGTAACAGCTTTTATTCCATTGTTTGTTCTACAAGAAAGTTAATCGAATGTATAAATAGATAAGAGGTGTTCACAATAGGAGAGATTGTACATAATAACGAAAAAATTTAGATTGTGATCTATTGCTTTATTATATTGTTGCTTAATATTAGCTACTTAAGGGATTATCAATCTTTTGATGATATGTTTGATCTGATACTGTCTATAACTGCCCGTTAGTTTAACAAGAAAATATTATAAAAAGGCACTAGAAGCTCTCTAGTGCCTTTTTCATGTGAAATTTATTGTGAATTACTCTGTGATTCATATTGAGAAATTGATCTGAATTATGTTTTGAAATAGTATGTGTTTTAACGTTTTGTACCTCATAAGTAAACCCGATATAAACCTTTTCTATTTAGACGTTCCGTGAATGTATCCGGGAGCTGGTACAAGTATTGGGGCCTGTCCTGTTGCTACAGGGTGAGCGACATATTCAAACTGGGACAACCCATCCATAGAAGGACCAGAAGCCCAACGTCCCTGCTGACTTTCTGTTCCTTCAGAACAACTCATAAATTTATAAGCCACATCTGATTTTTCAAATTGTCGATCAAATGTATTTGGTACAACTTTTCCTTCTTTTGCTTCTATTTCTTCAATAGCTGCTAACCATTGATTTTGATGCATGGTGTCTCTGGCAATAAGGAATGACAGCATATCTCGAACTCCATGATCATCGGTCATTTCATATAATCTAACTACTTGAAGTCTTCCTTGTGATTCTGCGTTAAGGTTCGCTCTAAAATCAGCTAAAAGATTTCCGCTTGCTATTGTATATCGGGCATTCCAAGGATATCCTACGCTATCGTTCGGACTAGCACCCAAGCCATTAACAATTGCGTGTTGCGGGTTCATACCACCCATTATACTTGCCATCATTGGGTCCTTTGCGGCATTTTCTTGATCTTCAACAGGTGCATTATCGAGCAATTGGGCTATCATTGTTGCAAGCATCTCTACATGTGCAATTTCTTCCGTTCCAATATCTAACAGCATATCTCGGTACTTTTGTTCCGCTCGACAATTCCATCCTTGAAATAGATACTGCATCATTACAGATATTTCACCAAATTGACCGCCTAACACTTCTTGTAGCTTTTTAGCATAAACAGGATCTGGTCTATCTGGTTTGGATCGATATTGTGTCTCTTTAACATGAAAAAACATTTAAGCACCTCCAGTGGGTAGCAGTTGACGTAATGCGGACGATTATATCATCCTTTTTTTCTAATTTTGCATCTGGTACTTCTTTTACCTTTACATCTTTTGCTCCTTGAAAAGTTACTGCCTTCATACACATATTCCTCCTTGAATATCGTCCGCACAATGTTCGAGTTAATAACAAAAATAAATGTGTTCTATGTACAGTGTTGGCTATTAAGGAAGCTTTTAATATGATAATCCTGAAGTTGATTCCGGTGGTTATTTCGGATTAACAGAAAGATATGGAGATTATGCAGGGGGCCAAGCAGAATACTTGCGGGTACCTTATGGAAACGTTATGCCCTTTGTCATTCCTCCCTCATGTGAATTGGAGGATGAATCCCTTCTTTTCCTCTCGGATATCCTTCCTACTGCCTATTGGAGTGTAGAGAACTCTGGCCTGAAACCTGGAGATACTGTGGCAGTATTAGGGTCAGGTCCCGTTGGATTATTAGTTCAAAAGTTTGCTTGGATGAAAGGTGCAAAACGAGTTATCGTAGTTGATCATCTTCCTTATAGACTAAAACATGCGATTAAAATGAATAAAGTTGAAGCGTTTAACTTTGATGAATACGATGACATGGGTGCTCATATAAAGGAGTTAACTAACGGCGGTGTGGACGTGGTTATCGACTGTGTTGGGATGGACGGCAAATTAAATGCATTAGAAAAAGTGGGACAAAAGTTGAAACTCCAAGGCGGGACATTAAATGCAATTGACATCGGATTAAATTCAGTACGTAAATTTGGAACTATCCAACTGACCGGTGTTTATGGGTCCATGTACAATATGTTTCCACTAGGATACATTTTTGAGCGCAACGTGACGTTGAGAATGGGTCAAGCACCGGTTATTAACTACATGCCCTTATTATTTGATAAAATCACAAAAGGCGAATTAGATCCCACTGAAATTATTACGCATACAGTACCGTTGGATCAAGCAAGTAAAGCGTACCAAACATTTCATGACCATGAAGATGAAAGCATTAAGTTCATTTTGAAACCATAGCAAGAAAAGCATGCAATCAAATCAAAAAACGCACATTTCTTCAGTAGGAAGCACTACTTTTCACTTGGTTGAGTCGGGTATTCATCTGAATAGACACCTATTACTTTGATTGGGGTACCTTCTTTGTCCTATTGAGGCAACTTTGGTACTGATTGGGGCAACTTCTGCTTTGATTAGGGCAACTTTCTATCCTATTGGGGCAACTAACCAATTACCTCCTAATTATCGTCACTGTAATAGAGGAATCAAGACCATTCAAAAAAAACCTCTCCATGTTGGAGGGGGCACTGAAAAAGTCCTTTTAGAACATCAATGCGAGTATGGGAACGATTTCGTTCCCATACTCGCATTTTTCTCTTATAAGCCGTGGATTTCCGTTCCAGGCAGACGCGTTCCGCGGGCACGGCTTCAATCTCCTCGTCACTGCGTTCCTGCGGGGCTTTCAGCTCGCGCTGTTCCCGCTGGAGTCGCTGCCTTCCACTCCATCCACTAGTATGAACTCACCCCGTAGGAACTGATTTTACAACTTTAAAAGAATGTCTTTCCTGTATACTAAAATTAAGTAAATGTAGGTGGTGCGTCCAGTGATTTCAAACCAAGAGACCCTTAATCTAAGCCCGTATCTGGGGATATACGATATGGTTGTACCAAAAGATAATATGCTTCGGCAATCCAAGTTCCCTCACGAAGTTCCGCAGGCTTCGTCTCAAAGACGTCAGCTTATTAGACTTGCTTATCGGGTAAACAGTTGAAATCGCACTTGAAAAGAAAATCATCAAAAGCAACACCATTATGTGGATGCCTCGGATACAAAACACATATCGCTATGAGCGATGAACGAATCATTACTGCCGCGATTGTGACAACAGGGGAAAAAAAGTGATGGGAAATATCTTCAAGAATTGATTGAAAAAAGTACACAGACAGGCATGGAAATAGATACGGTAATTGGGGATTCCGCCTACTCCGAAAAGGCAAATATTATATACGCAAAAGAAAATGAAGTGGCGCTCGTCGCAAAATTGAACCCTATTCTTACACAAGGTCCGCGAAAAGAAGAAGATAAGTTTGAATTTAATAAAGATGCAGGCATGTTTGTTTGTAAAGCAGTTCACCTCGCTACCCGCAAAGGACGCACTGGTAAAAAAGGAACGAACAGGAATCAATGCCAGACATATTATTTCGATATCGAAAAGTGCAAGGTCTGCCCGATTCGAGAGGGATGTTATAAAGAAGGTGCAAAAAGCAAAACGTACTCTGTGAACATCAAATCGATGGAACATACCGAACAAGAAGCATTTCAACAGACAACTGAATGTAAAGGAATCGCCAAATCACGCTATAAAATTAAAGCGAAGAATAGCGAACTGAAACAAGGACACGGGTATGATACAGCATCGTCTTCGGGTCTATTTGGCATGGAAATACAAAGTGCCACAGTGATATTTGCGGTCAATCTCAAGCGAATACTCACATTATTAAAAGAAAAAAGATCAAAGAAACAGGCCACTTC
>NZ_ALJG01000285.1 GCF_000286315.1 Paenisporosarcina sp. TG20
GCCTGTAACGGAAATTATACCTGAAACCAAAGTCGATACTATATGGAATGTCGTTCTAGATTGATACTTAAATCATTTGTCTTAAAGGAACGGGCGTACTTTTCCCGGTTTTTCTTATAAATATAAGAAAGGAATCATCTCACAATGATCCCTTTCCTTTACCCAATTATATTTATTCTTCAATATCAATTTTTGCGAGTTCAGTACTTCTTAATGCGGAAATGGCAGTTAAAATAATCCAAATCGCAAATCCCATTATGATTGCCCCAAATACGAAGAGTAGTGAATTCGAATTACTACCCCACCATGACCACTGGAATACAACCTGTTGAACCATAGCCCATAGCGTCATACATAAAAGAAAGACCATTGGGATGAATGTTACTAAGTAATTGCGTCCAAGTCTCTTCAGCCAAATAGAGATAAGTAGTAAACTGATCCCAGCTAATAATTGATTGGCTGTACCGAATAGGGGCCAAAGAAGATAACCACCTGAGCCGAAGCCATTTGGTCCTTCAGGAATTAGCACGAGCGCGGCACTAGAAACAACAGCAATCGTTGTAGCCACATGTGTTTTTGCTATTACAGGAACATTGTACTCAACACCAAGCTCGGCGATAATATAGCGCATGAGTCGAACGGATGTATCAAGTGTGGTAGCGGCAAAACTTACGACAATGATCGATACAATCGTTGCGGCAATATTAGCCGGGATACCTAAGCCAGTTGCAAGTTGACTTCCCCCTTGAATAAATGATCCAAGACCGCTCGCACTAGCCGCACCAAAGCTGCTATACGTAGCTAAAAATTCTTCTTTCGATGGGAACAAGGTTATCACGGCAATAATGGCAATAAGTGCAAGAACTCCTTCGCCAACTGCTCCTAAGTACCCAACAAAACGTGCGTCTGTTTCTTTGTTTAATTGTTTCGAGGATGTTCCGGATGACACAAGTCCGTGAAACCCTGAAATAGCACCACAAGCAATTGTAATAAATAGCAACGGGAACCAAGAAACATCATCGGCGCCAGGGTTTGTTATGGGTGCTGTGATTGTAGGGTTTGTTAATAACAGACCAAGGTACAAGATCCCCAACCCAACGATCAGTTGATGGGAGTTGATAAAATCACGTGGTTGTAGAAGTTTCCAAACTGGCAAAGTAGAAGCGATATAAACATAAACCATTAAGACGATGATCCAAATGAAGAAAGCGGTGGAAACAGCTCCGAGTCCAAAGAGTCCTGCACCTGCTTCGCCACCCATGTATCGTACAAGGTCAATCTGTAGGAAGCCGTATTGAGCAGACATTATGGCTACGAAATACATTACACCCAGTGCAATTACAGAAGGAACAAGCATTTTAGCATTCTTTTTATATACCGCATGCCCAATCCAAAGTGCTAACGGAATCTGAATAAACACTGGCAAGACACTTGCCGGAAATGAAATAAATAATTTCGCAATAACCCAGGCAAATACTGCGTTAACCATTAAAACGAGAATAAGTATGATGAAGAGAAATAAAATCTTTGCCCGTTGACCAATTAGTTTGTTTGCTAGTGTTCCAATTGATTGACCTTTATTGCGTACAGAGATTACTAGTGTTCCAAAATCATGTACTCCTGCAGCAAATACAGTACCAAGTACAACCCATATAATTGCAGGTAACCAGCCCCAATAAACGGCAATCGCAGGACCAAGAATTGGTGCAGCCCCAGCGACGGAGGTGAAATGGTGCCCCCAAAGTATAAATTTATTGGTTGGGACAAAATCCACACCATCTTTAAAACGATGAGCAGGTGTTACATAATTTGGATCTAGTCGAAATATTTTCTCTGCTAAAAACTTTGAATAAAAGCGATATCCAACAATAAAAATAAAAATACTAACAGATGCTAACGCAATTGCATTCAATAAAATACCCCCCATAAATTCAGATTTTTATAATGTTATATAAGGTATTCTATGAAACACATAAATATGTAAACGTGTTCACTTATGCATGAATTTTGGCCACTAGAATTAAATTATAAAAACAAAAAAATATAATGCATAAAGACTTAAATATTTTATTAAATACTAGAGTTCACATTTAAAAAAAAGATTAATATTAAATTCATTGAATTTTTTGAAAATCTGTCTATACTAGTACTAATAGAAAAGAAAGGATTGAATATAAGATGACAAAGGATTTACGCATAAATAGTAAAGTATTTAGTGAAGGAGCGATGAAGGCTCCAAACCGTGCCATGTTAAGGGCAGTTGGAGTCACTGATGAAGATTTTAAAAAGCCGATGATTGGTGTCGCTAGCACTTGGAGTGAAGTAACGCCATGTAATATACATATTCATGATTTGGCGGTCAGCGCGAAAAAAGGTGCAAGAGAAGCGGGTGGCGTACCATTCATATTTAATACGATTACTGTGTCAGATGGAATTTCAATGGGAACAGAAGGTATGCGATTTTCACTCCCGAGCCGGGACGTAATTGCTGATTCTATTGAGACAGTGGTCGGGGCAGAAAGTTTAGATGGTCTTGTAGCAATCGGTGGTTGTGACAAAAATATTCCAGGATGCTTAATCGCTATTGCGAATTCTGATGTACCAGCAGTTTTTGTTTATGGAGGAACAATATCTCCAGGCGTCCATGATGGTCAAAATATTGATATCGTTTCTGTGTTTGAAGGTGTTGGTCGTCATAACAATGGGGACATTAATGACGATACACTTCGAAAAATTGAATGTAACGCTTGTCCTGGTGCAGGTTCATGTGGTGGTATGTATACAGCAAATACGATGGCATCTGCAGCTGAGGCAATGGGTATGAGTTTACCAGGAAGTTCATCGAATCCCGCTCAGTCGGATTTGAAATTACAAGATTGCGCAGCTGCTGGGGCCGCTGTTTATAACTTACTAGAGCAAGAGATTTATCCTAAAGATATCATGACAAAAGAAGCATTTGAAAATGCGATTACGGTCGTTATGGCGCTCGGAGGATCAACAAATGCTGTTTTACATTTATTATCGATTGCTCACGCTATTGAAGTTGATTTGACCATTGATGATTTTAATGAAATTCAAAAGAAAACTCCGCATATTGCAGATTTGAAACCAAGCGGTAAATATGTAATGGAAGATTTGCATAAAGTCGGTGGAGTTCAAGCTGTAATGAAAGTACTACTAGAAGCAGGCTATCTTCATGGAGATTGTATGACTGTTACTGGAAAAACAATCGCCGAAAACTTAAAGGATGCACCAAGCCTGAAAGAAGGGCAGCAAGTTATTTTGCCGTTTGACAAACCCTACAGAACAGACGGTCCATTAATTGTATTAAAAGGAAATTTATCACCTAGTGGAGGCGTAGCGAAAGTTTCTGGAGTCAAAGTGAAAGTGCATACTGGGCCAGCTAGAGTATTCAATAATGAAAAAGATGCAACTGCAGCTGTAATGGCAAATGAAATCAATGAAGGGGATGTTTTGGTAATTCGCTATGTAGGTCCAAAAGGTGGACCCGGAATGCCAGAAATGCTTTCCATATCTGCCATTCTTGTTGGAAAAGGGATGGGCGAAAAAGTGGCCTTAATTACTGATGGTAGATTCTCTGGTGGGACTCATGGACTTGTTGTGGGGCATATCGCACCCGAGGCACAAGTTGGAGGACCTATTGCTTTATTAAAAGAAGGAGACTTAATCACGATTAATTCAGACAAACAAGAGATCTTTATGGAAGTTTCAGAAGTTGAACTTGAAGAGCGCAGAAAAGCATGGGTAGCCCCTCCGCTTTATAAAAAAGGTGTACTTGGGAAGTATGCTCATAATGTATCCTGTTCATCAAAAGGCGCAGTAACGGACTTTCTAAATAGATAAAGTTTATTGGATTCATGGATGAAAAGGGGTAGTAGAGTGAGTTATTTAGAAGAACTAAGGAAAGCACTCTCTCCTGAGAGAGTTTCAATTAATGAAGGTATCTTGGATCAACATAGTAAGGATGAATCTTACCATAAACCTTTTTTACCAGACGCGGTTATTTTCCCTGTTAGTGCGGAAGAAGTCAGCAATGTTATGAAAGTAGCTGAAAAATACAAGATTCCTCTAATCCCTTTTGGTTTAGGGACCAGCTTAGAAGGACATGTGATTCCCTATAGTGGAGGAATATCAGTTGATTTCTCCTTAATGGATCAGATTTTAGAAGTTTATCCAAATGATTTTTTAGTAAAAGTTCAACCTGGTGTAACACGTTCCAAGTTAAATCAAGAATTAAAAAAACATGGGTTATTCTTTTCAGTCGATCCAGGAGCGGACGCAACACTTGGTGGTATGGCAGCGACGAACGCAAGTGGCACAACTTCTGTCCGATATGGCATAATGCGTGACCAAGTAAGGGATATGGAAGTCGTGCTTGCTAATGGCACAATCATGCATACAGGAAATATGGCGACCAAGTCATCATCTGGTTATAACTTAAACGGATTATTTGTTGGATCTGAAGGGACCTTAGGATGTTTTACTGAATTGACATTGCGCGTCTATGGAATTCCTGAAATGATTGTTGCGGGTAGGGCATCTTTCGCAACAATAGGGCAAGCAGTGGATACAGTTGTCAGCATTCTTTCGGCGGGTATTCAAGTGGCTAGAATAGAATTAGTTGATCAGCAATCCATCTCGCACGTAAATGTTTACAGCGGAACAGACTACCTTGAGATGCCAACCCTGTTCTTGGAGTTTCATGGTAATGAAGCAGGCTTAATGCAAGACATGGAATTTGCAAAAGAGATTTTAGCAGACAACAACTGTACTGATTTTCAATTTGAAAAAGACTCACAGTCACGCAATACACTTTGGGATGCCCGACATAACTTAGCATACGCAGTCATGAGGGCATATCCTGGTAAAAAGATGATGGTAACGGATGTTTGTTTGCCTATATCGGAATTGGCGAACGGCATAGAGTCTGCAATAGAGGCATTAGCATCTTACGAATTACAAGGCGGTATTGTAGGCCATGTGGGTGATGGAAATTATCATGTTTTATTAATGTTGGATGTTACTGATGAAGAAGAAATTAAAAAAGCAGATGAGTTTAACAGACATATCGTAGAATTTGCACTCAACAAAGGCGGGTCATGTACAGGAGAACATGGCGTCGGGGTTGGTAAAATGAAATATCAGTCACTTGAGCATGGTAATTCCTTACAAGTAATGAAAGCTCTGAAAAAGACGCTTGATCCTTATAATATTCTTAATCCAGGTAAAATTTTTACTATTGATTGATAGAACAACAATAATTGGAGGAATCAATTTGAAAAGAAAATTAGGGTTTATTTCAGTAATATTAGCTGGGGCATTAACATTAACTGCATGCGGAGAATCGGGTAATGGAACAACGACAACTGATGATCCAAATGAAGTCTACACATTACAAGCAGGTCATTCATTGCCAGATAGTCATCCTTACCATTTAGCATTCTTAGAAATGGCAAAGAATGTGGAAGAGCGTACCGATGGACAAGTGATTATTGAAGTATTTGCTAACAGTGAAATTGGAGCTGAACGTGAGTTAACTGAAGGAATGACACTTGGAACAGTAGATTTGGTTGTATCTTCTACTGCTCCAGTTACCAATTTTGTTCCAGAATTAGGGGTACTTGATGTTCCATTTATATTTAAGGATCGAGCATCAGCTGTAAACGTGCTAGAAGGTGAAATAGGGGATGAAATATTTGCCAAGATGGAGGAGAACGGAATCATTGGTCTTTCTTGGGGGGAAAATGGGTATCGCCATATCACGAATAGTAAACACCCAATAAATACACCTGAAGATTTAAAAGGGCTTAAAATTAGAACTCAAGAAAACACAATACATCTTGCTGCATTTGAGGCACTTGGGGCTCAACCAACACCAATGGCATGGACAGAAGCAATCACTGCACTTCAACAAGGTGTTGTTGATGCACAGGAAAATCCAGCGATTGTAGCAGACCAGTTCAACCTACATGAAGCAAATCAAAAATACATGACATTAACTGGTCATGTTTATTCTGTAGCAGTCTACATGATGAGTAAACAAACCTATGATGAACTACCAGAAGAATTAAGAGATATTGTTGTTGAAGAAGGACAGAAAGCTGGAGCTAAAGAGCGTGACCTCATCGTCGAAATGGAAAAAGAATCACTTAAAACACTTAAAGAAAATGGAGTAGAAATTATTGAAAATGTTGACGTTACTCCTTTCCAGGAAGCTGTTAAACCTGTATATGAAACAATTGAACATCAGGAATTATTAAATAGAATTCTGGATGCTCAATAGACGGCAGAATAAGTATTAATAAAAAAGAGAGGATAATTTCTCTCTTTTTTATTATAGGGGGAAGTCCATGGCCAGATATATTAATTATATGAATATGGGAATAAAACATTTTTTAAATGTGATTTTAGCAGTGTTGGTAATAGCTGTTTTTTTACAAGTTATTTTTCGTTTTGTATTACAACAACCTCTAGCATGGACGGAAGAATTAGCAAGATATTGTCTCGTGTGGCTGACCTTTTTAGGAGCAGCTTATGCGATGTCAATGAAAGCACACATCGGTATGGAAGTTTTCGTGAAGTTGTTTGCACTTTCAATCCAAAAAGTTTTATACGTAATAGCTACAATTGCAAGCCTTATGTTTTTCTTGCTAATGGTTGTGCAAGGGTATGATTTGGCGGTCCAATCCATGACGCAATTGTCTCCAGTATTAAGAATCCCAATGGGAATTATATACGCGGTGATCCCACTAAGTGGCTTTATACTGATCGTCAATATGGCATCCCAGTTCACTAAAGACTTCAATAGTGGGGGTGTCTAATAATGGCTATACTGTTGTTTGTATTGCTGATTGTATTATTTATGATTAATGTTCCAATAGCGGTGGCATTAGGTTTGGCATCAGCACTCATATTTTTTATTGATGGGAATGTATCGTTAATTGTTATTATGCAGCGGATGTTTAATTCGGTGGATTCTTTTCCATTGATGGCGATTCCTTTCTTTATTTTAGCAGGGAAGCTAATGGAGAGCGGAGGGATATCTAGACGCTTAATCCATTTGGCCAACGTAATTTTCGGAAGAATTAAGGGAGGACTAGCTATTGTATCTATCGTGGCTTGTGCCTTTTTTGCAGCTATTTCTGGATCAGCAGCTGCTACAACAGCGGCTGTTGGAGCATTATTGATACCAGCGATGGTCAAAAAGGGATACGATAAGAGTTTTTCAACGGCTGTACAAGCTGCTGGTGGAACAATTGGTGTAATGATTCCTCCAAGCGTTCCTCTTGTATTATATGGTGTTACCGCTGGTGTATCAGTAAGCAGTTTGTTTATTGCGGGAATTCTTCCTGGTCTTTTAGTAGTAGGTTCACTAATCATATTGGTGTATATTATTTCGCTTATAAAAGGGTATGGTGGAGGAGAGAAATATAATGTAATCGATTTCTTTAAAGCTCTTGCTGATGCTTTATTAGCTTTGTTAATGCCCATTATTATTTTAGGCGGCATTTATGGTGGGATTTTCACACCAACTGAAGCGGCGGTTGTAGCTGTTGTGTATGGATTAATCGTGGGAGTGGTAATTTATCGGGAAATAAAGATTAAGGATTTAGTGGAAATATTTGCATCTTCAGTTGTGGTGACATCCGTCATTATGTTCATAATTGCTGGTGCTTCTGTTTTCGGATATTTTTTAACGAGACAGCGAATTCCTGCTGAATTAACGGAAGCGATGCTTGGTGTCACTACGAATTGGATTGTTGCGCTATTAATTATCAATGCTTTATTACTAATATGCGGTGCTTTCCTGGAAACGTCCGCAGCCATCATAATATTAACACCAATTCTTGTACCAATAGTTAGTGCGTTGGAAATTGACTTAGTGCATTTTGGTATTATCATGATTGTTAATTTAGCCATCGGTTTTATTACGCCACCAGTAGGAATAAACCTTTTTGTGGCAGCAAATATAGCTGGGACAAAATTTGAAAGTTTAATGAAGGCTATTGTTCCATTTATTGTTGTAATGGTAATTGATGTGATCATCATTTCATTTATCCCAAGCATCAGTTTGTTTTTGGTAGGCCTTGGGGATTAGCCTGATACAAAAGTTGATGTACCAAAAGTCATTTAAAGATCAGCCTTCTCATATTAGAAGTAATCCTGTAAAAGGTCCACAGAGTTAAAAAAGGTAAAGAAAAACGTTTGTTTTTCTTTACCTTTTTATTTTAAGAACTAATTACCATTAGGTTAACCTTGAGTAGGGAACATTCTATTCACAACATCAGTAAATTCTTCAAAAAAGCCTTCAATCGGTTCGCCTGCATCAATTTTATTACCGTAGTCTTCCATTTGTGCTACAAAATCTGGGTTTACGGAAATATATACGTTCTCAATTGTATCCTTTTTCTCTTTCACATGTTCTGAAATCCTGCCCTCGATTTGTTCAATCTCCTCTGTATCTCCATGTAATCCTACCGCTACATAAGCATTATTTTCAGTAATGATTACAGTTGCAGTATCCACTTCTTCCATCTCAGTAATTCTTTCAGCAATGTCATCAGCCTTTTCTAATTGTGCTTGCTCACCGTTATTCTCTTCTGTGTTTTCTGTACCTTCTGTTGTATCAGTAGTATCAGTGGTTTCCTCTGTATTTACATCAGTCGCTGCATCATTATCATTGGTAGTTTCTTCATCGTTTCCACCACAACCCACCAATGTAATACTAAGCATTAAGGCTGTAAGTAACATCCCTGTTTTTTTCATTAAATTATATCCACTCCTAATCAAAGTATTTGTTGCTTATAGATTGCTCTTTTATCGTTTTTTTATGTATTCCTTCTGTTTATGAATTTACAAATACTTATGAAAAAATCGAAATAGGATATTCTAAAAGGATATAAAGGAGGAATCGTGTGAGACAATTGAGTTTTTTTATAATTTACGTTGTTCTTATGTGTTTTTTATTTTTCAATGTTGTCTCTGCAAAAGAGGAACCAACAAAAGAAGAACGTCTTGAAAAACGTATGTCCTATTACTTGAAATATGAGAGCCTTATTGTTCCTTGGTATCATTTAGCTGCAATAGATCAGTTCGAGCGAAATATTCAACAGGTTAGAAATGATATACCGAAAAAGGAAAGCATAATTGCTATTCAATTTTCTGACGAGTATTGGTCTGGAACACTTAATCCTAATAAAAAAGATATATCTCCTGGATCCCTTACCTACTTTGATGGAAAGGGTCTAGATGGTAATGGAGACGGTTATGCTGATCCTAATCACGATGAGGATGTACTTTATACAATGGCTACTTACTTGAGTAAATACGGAGAATCTAAAAAGGATTTTAAATTGGCTTTATGGGAATATTATAAGAGTGAAGAAACCGTCAACCAAATTATGACGATTGCAAGTTTATATCAACATTTTAACAGCTTAGATTTAGGTGAACACGTCTTTCCAATTCCAAGCAACCATCACTATAGTTACAAAGGAACATGGGGAGCTAATAGAGGGTTTGGTGGTAGACGAATTCATGAAGGTACTGATTTGTATGCTAATTATGGAGTTCCTGTAGTGTCAACGTCTTATGGAATCGTCGAGGTAATGGGCTGGAATGACTATGGAGGTTGGAGAGTAGGAATTCGAGATATACAAAACACGTACCACTACTATGCTCATTTAGGTAGTTTTAATCAAGAAATTAAAGAAGGAGATATTGTAGAATTAGGTACTATTATTGGCTACGTAGGAAGTTCAGGATACGGTAAGAAAGGAACTTCTGGCCGGTTTCCACCTCATCTCCACTACGGTATGTATAAATATAACGGGCGAACAGAGTGGGCGTTTGATCCATACCCTCATCTAAGGATTTGGGAGAAACAGGGTAAATAATGTCTGTTAAATACGAACAGGTAGCAGCATTCCAGAAGTACCGGGATGCTGCTACCTGTGGTTGAAAATTTATTCTTTAGTAGCTGATTGAATGATTTTTTGTCCATCAATTTTGATGTAAAAAACGGTGATTTTTGTTTCGGTTTCCAATTCGCCAAAGAACGGTTTTACTTCTTCAGTTAACCTCATTGCTTCTGCTTCGTTCGATTCGTTTATCACTTCAATTGAATTTAAATCTTGAAGTCCTACATACGTTACAAGAGCTTCTTCTATCAAAAGCTTTTCTTCTGCTTTAGAATTTTCCTCACTCAATCCATCCCAGAAGATTTCCTTGTTAACTTTCCAATCCTTAGCTTCATTGGCAATTGACCATACCTCAAGTGTATATTTTCCAGGTTCTAATGCTTTAAGGCCTTCGGTTAAGTCAATATCCATTTGAAGAGACTCTCCTGGTTTGAGGACCTTTTCTTCTAACGCTTGTGATTACATTTTGTCGTCAGAATAGGTGTAAACAACACTATTTGTATTGTCGATTAGGTGATAATCGAAATACTGTGAACTATTCATAGTTAATGTAACATCTTCAGTCTTGTCATTTCTTAGCTCAAAAACATACTGATAGTCCTCATCCTGTACCTCTACAAGGCTTGGTACTACTGAACCTGCAACGATTCCACTGTTTTCTTCTCCAGACCCGGACGTCTTGTCTTCATCTCCACTATTGGCTGCTGTTCCACAACCCGCTAGCATCAAGACAATACCAATCAATGACAACAATTTTAATTTTATGTTATTAATTTTCATGATTTAAAATCTCCCTTCATTACCAATTAGACTGAGTAAAGTGTATAAGAGTTACAATCTTTCTAAAATTATAACGGAATTGTTTCACTCTGGATATAAGTATAATTATTTACCATTTAAAAAATTAAACATTCAAAACATATGGTAAAATATAGATGTGAATACTTATGAAAAGGGGCTATTGACTTATGAACGAACAGGTAAAGGGACTAAGCATCACCTCAATCTTATTAATAATTGTAGGTTTGCTTGCAATGTTTTTAAGTGTTTCAATGGGGGCTAAATTAGGGGAAAATTGGATAATTAAACAACAAGATGGGTTTGTTGATACGAGCCATTATATGTTAATCGTTGATACGTATACAACTAACTTTGTCGTATTAGGCAGTATATTAGTAAGTGCAGGAATACTGGTAGGTATTATTACGTACTTTACATTTATAATATTGGGAAATAAAACTAAAGAATCCTAATAACATTAAAAGGAAAGAGGATATTTATGTATGAGCTGAAAACAAAAGAAACAGAAAGCAGTGTCCTAGAATTTTTAGAAAAGGTTGAGAACCTGAAAAAACGAGAAGACGCATACAAATTACTTGATATTTTCACGGAAACTTCAGGATATCAAGCTAAAATGTGGGGACCCAGTATCATTGGATTCGGCACCTATCATTATAAATATGAATCTGGACATGAAGGCGATGCCGCACTAGTCGGTTTTTCACCTAGAAAGGCAAAAATCAGTCTATATTTTGCAACGGGTGATAACAAGAGGGAAGAATTATTAAAAAATTTTGGAAAGCATTCGAAAGGTAAAGCATGTGTATACATTAATAAAGTTGCCGATATAGATGTTGAAGTATTAAAAGCGTTAATAAACCAATCTGTAAGGTTTTTGAAAGAAAGATATCCAAACTAGTACAATTACAATTTTATACTTTTAAGCATTGGCTGAAGAATAATTTTTGATTTGTAAGGACTAAATAAGTTTAACAAATAGAATATCTTGTTTGGAGAAATGGGGGTATAGTTGTGGATGTTAAATTAGAAAAAGCGATTGAATCGGATGCTATTACTATTTTTGATCTTCAAGTAAGTGAATTTGTCCCGTTATTGAATAAATATAAGGACTATAACACAAACCCTGCCAATGAAACAATTGATAAAATAGTAAATAGAATAAATAATCCAAGTGGTGGATTTTACAAAATAATAGCAGATAATATTCTTGTAGGAGCTATATGTATATATTGGCAAGAGGAGTCCAGATTTTGGATAAGTCCTATGTTTATTCTTCATAATTACCAAGGACAAGGTATAGCCCAAAAAGCAATAAATTTGATAGAAAATATGTTCTCTAATGCAAAGAGTTGGGAATTAGCTACAATATTAGAGGAAGAGCGAACTTGTTATTTGTACGAGAAAATGGGATTCACTAAAACGGGTGTGGAAAAGACATTAAATGATAGTACAACACTGGTTTATTACAAAAAAATTTCGTAAAGCAGACCACTGTCATCGTAGTGTCTAATACGATATTTGTGGGGGCTGACCCAAGAGTCATATAATATGACTTTTAGAATTAGCCCTCTTTTTCATTTGATTTTGTGATTTCTCTGTTACAGGCAGACTCATACCGTAGGTGGTCAAGGGTTTCCTGTGGGGTCTCACAATGGTAGTATTCTGCTGGTCGGAACCCTAAAAATGGAAGAACAAGCCATTATGATTTTTTTAGTGAACTGAACCTGTCCAATGAGTATGGACTTAAATCAAAATCACTTTTTGCATCTAGACTCAACTGACTCAGTATTTCCCCTACGACACTACTGAACTTGAACCCATGTCCTGAAAAACCGATTGCCATGGTGTTTATCTATAATGAAATGTCCATCCAATGTATTTGTGTAGGTACATGTTCGTCCAGACTTATGTTCATTCAGTCTCGGGAGGTAGCTTGAGGCAAATGAGGCCACATCACCTATATCTTCAGGGTATACGCCAAACTGCTCCAGCTTCCTATCATTGGAAAATGGTTGTCCTCCATCGTGGCGTCCAATTTTAACACCTGTTCCGTTCAGACTCGGAAACCCGTAGTATAACTGGTCTGGAAGTTCAAAGGCAAATGCCGGGAATCGATCGGAACCATAGACACTTTCGTCTGACTTAACCATGAAAATGTTTTCCTAACTAACTGAAGGGGAAGGGTAAGACCCAGGAAAGCCAAGATGTCAGGGGTACCTTTCCCTGTTGCGATAATTAAGGAATTTCCCTTAATGGAACCCTGTTCGATTTCGACAGTAACCGTTCCGTCTACAATCGAAATTCCTGTTACTTTAGTATTCATTTTTAAAACAGCGCCATTTTCTACTGCCAGGTTCTTGTAGGTCCTTATACATGCTTCACTAAACAGGACACCTGAATTCTCTTCAAAACAACCGATCATATCATCCGGCACCAAAAACCCGCTCCACTTGTCATGAATTTCTTCAGAAGTCAGTTTTTGAACCGTTAAGGAATGTGTATCCGCACTTTTCAATATATTCAGTATGAACTCCGACTCCGGTGCACCCACTGTCAAGACGCCGGTCTTAGAAAAAAGCAACTCATTCGTTGATTCCTGCAGCTCATCCCATAGCTCCTGGGCCCTCAAAGCCATTGGGACATAACTGAGTCCTTCTCCGTATGCATGTCGAATGATCCGGGATTCACCATGGTGTGATCCTTCAGAATGAGGGGGATCATATGCATCTATCAACAATACCTTTTTTCCTTTTTTAGCTGTGTAATAACCAGCAGCCATTCCCATAGAGCCTGCACCGATTATAATGACATCATAATGCATTTTTCCACCTTCTCCATTTAATTAAGTACATGCTAGTGATTGTGGACATCTTTGTAATCGTTTATCTCATGATGCATCAGGCTGAAAGATTGATAAAATCTCTACTAAAATACGATAGTAAATATCCAATTAACCACCACTCCAATATTACTAGAACTATTGCGAGTAGATTGTTATACCTCGAAATATAAATGCTTATGGTTACTGCAGGAAGGATTAAAAGGACTTTGACAAGAAGGACATAGAGAATTACAAGATAAATAATCATTTATGGTAATCTCGGTTCCACAAGCCCCGCATAAAATTGCCAATTGATCAAATTGGTTCATAGGCCAAACTTGAGGGTTTTCACATCCTTCTACTTCATGACAGGAGAAACATGGATAATATGTATCGCAACAATAAAACTTAATGGCAATGCGGTCAATTTCCTTGTTGTAATGTTGGCAACGAGTTTCTTTATCTACACCTATGCCTTTAACGTGGTGACTATGAATGAGCATTTACAACACTCCTTTACAAGTCATTTAAACATAATTTTCTAGGAGAGTCACGGACAAGTTTTATTCTAAACAAATTTGCATGTAGATAGTATGGTTATATAATCCAAACACGCATTGACACTATATGTCACGTCGTGATACAGTCGTGTTGTGACGTAGTAATAGTATAAGAAGGTGATAATCAATATGGAAATTGAAAAAATAATAAAATCATATATTCCGATGACGGAGACAGCTTTTTATATTTTACTATCATTACCAATTCCGCGTCATGGTTACGGCATTATCAAGCATGTTGAAGAATTAACTGAAGGAAGGCTTGTACTTGGATCAGGAACCATTTACGGAACGTTGACGAAAATGCAACGTGATGGAATCATTACGATTTATGCAGATGAAAAAAGGAAAACCATATACGAAATTACGGATGTTGGGAAAGCGTTGATGCGACACGAAATGAATCGATTAAGAGAATTGCATGCTAATGCTTGGAAGTACAAGGAGGAATTCTTATGACGGTAAAGAAGTGGAGACCCTTTTGGAGTTATGATATCGAGAAGTCAGAGAGTTGGTTAAGGAAACTCTCAAAGTGAAGGGATTCAGTTGACCGGAATCAATCGAGTGACTCGGATGTTTTCTTTCGAACATGATGTTCCTGAAGACGTTCAATATCAAATCGTTTATGATAAATCGAGCAAAACCATGCCGAGATTATTAGAAGAATCTAGCTGGAGTGCTACTCTTTCCGATGGTAATTGGAAATTTTTAAAAAACAATTCTAAAGAGATAACTATATTTCCATCACGTGAAGGTATTGTGAAGAGAAACCGGATACATTTCTATATGTTGACTGGCCTTGCACTATTCTACGTAGCTCCATTACTAATGATGTTATCAACATTATGGGTCATACTTACAGATATTAATTCTGTTGAGCCAAGCCCGTATTGGTGGATAACTGCGGTGTTTTTCGTTCAAATCTTATTTGTTATAGGTCTTGCAATATATTTAACTACCAAATTGAAAGCTTTTGAACGGAAATTTTTCAGCGGAGCACTAGAGGTCGAAAGAATCCCTGATGAGACATTCACTAAGTGGAAATTCGGGTGGATATTTTCACCGGACTTAATGGAAAATTGGCTATCAGACAATGCTGAAAAAGGAAACCATCTTGTACGAATAGGCAAATCAGGAACGAGATTTATTTTTGAGAAAGGGGAACCGAAGCGAGTTTCATATGTATATGATTATCAATTAAAAACTACACCTTCTTATACAGATATTCACAAAAGTGCAGGGTGGCAATTGAAATACATATCGTCGCTTTCATTTACTAAGCATTCCATATGGGCACAAGAGTACAACAAAGGGGAAGAGAGACCTAGATTTACTTATGACGCTAAGGAGAAGAAAATACTAGTTAGAAAAGTGGTGCTTTCTAGTACTGTATTAGGACTTTATATTCTAGCAATTGCTATTTATGTTTTGTGGATAAATTTTTCCATTCAACATAATATGGGGTTGGATTTATTCAATCATTTCATGAAATGGGCATTAATCATCTCTCTATTGTCTCCTATAATTATCATGATTCGAACTATCAAGTATGCTATAAGAATGAAAAAATCCAATGAAATGTTTAACTAACTGATTTAGAATCGCTTGTGGAGAATAAAATTTAACACAAATCTGTGTCAATTCATTGAACCAAACTAAATAAATATCAAGGTATGCGGGAATCATGCTGTACATCACACCTTGGAGCTCTCTATAATAATATTGTAGAGAGTAGGAGGGTGTAAGATGTCTGGAAAGCCACTTGAGCGATTCCGTTTCATGGGATTACTAGAAGGTAGTTCTTTGTTGATTTTGTTATTCCTAGCCATGCCTTTAAAATATTTTGCTGGTATTCCAGAAGCAGTGAGTGTTGTTGGTGCCATTCACGGGTTTTTATTTGTTACTTATTGTTTAACCATCGCCTATATGACGTTTGTTGTGAAGTGGCCATTTATCTATAGTGTCATAGCAGTTATCGTTGCATTCATCCCTTTTGGGAATTTCCTTTTAGATCGAAGACTTGAAAAAATAAAAACAGTTTAAACGCCAGTAGGGATTTATTCCTTACTGGTTTTTTTGAAAAATAAGAAAGTATATAAAATTGGTGTGCTATGAATTCAGTATTCCCGTCATTTTAAGGAGTAGATTCTATTATGATACCGCTGATTTGCGCTTCAGGCGGACGCTTTCCATGGGGCGGGCGCGGTAAGCCTCCTCGGTCGCTGGCGAAAACATGTGCTCCTGCGGTTACTCGTCGCAAACGGATTGTGCACAATCCGTTCACTGCGGGGTCTCACCTGTCCCGCTGATCCCGTAGGAAAGAACAGGACCAAAGGGAATTTGGACCTGTTCTTTGCGACGAAGCTAGCGCAGCGATGCAGGAGCAGATGTTTTCCGCCGCCTTCCACTTCAATCAAGTAAATGTTTTCGAATTGAACATAAAAGAAAACACAACTGAAAACGAAGGGAGTATATGCTTTTTAAATGACAGAAAATCACTGGTAATTTAAGTAATAGAAACTGCAGAGGTTTGCATCATGAATACTGTCATTCTGGTATTTTGAACAAGTCTTCCCTTTTATAGAAATAGTGTAGGAGAAGTGCTCCTGCTATCTTTGTATAGCTCACGATTCAAATGCTTGTTACTCAAATTATAATTCGCTGCAATGATGGATAGATTCACACTAGTTGATTGAAGCGCAGGTGGCGACTTCTGCGGGATTAGCATGAGCTGAAGGCCCCGCAGGAACAAATGGAACGAAGGCTAAGAACGCCACGTCGTGTGGCAAC
>NZ_ALJG01000286.1 GCF_000286315.1 Paenisporosarcina sp. TG20
CTGGAGTCGCCGCCCTTCACTTCAATCATTTACCTGGATAAAATAACTGTGATAACAATATAGTTCTAAATATAAATATAAAAAATCGTCTTAATTTTTAAATGAAAGTACTCACACATAAATTAAATCGAATTACTAAACAAGAATGTATCACTGAACTTCGACTGAGAGGAAACTTGCGTTTCTAAAGATATACTGTTTTAGCATGTTAGCCTCTATATACTTAAAAAATACCATGAACAATTGGATCTTGGCATCCTAATTTATATACTTTCTTGTCAAAAAATACTCGTTTCTTTTAACGGGCTCTTTTGAGAGATACAACTCAAAATCGACCATGAAAATGCATTTAATAACGAAACTAAATTAGATAGCATTTAGCCTTTTGTTATGGTTAATATCGAATAAAAAACCCACCCAAGAGGATGAGTTTTTTCACCAAATATTTATAAGTTAAGCACTCTTTTAGTTTAATTGAGATAATATGTGATGAACATCTATTCATCTAAAACATTCTCAGGAATATCTTGATTGACTATTTTTTTAATAAAATCAACTATCTCATGATAAGCATGAACTGTTTGATATACATCAGTTTTCTGGATAATAAAATTGTTCATATCGAAAAGTTCTGTATATGTACAAATTTCACTAGCAAACATTTTTGTGTTTCTAATAATATCTTGATAATTTTTATTTTCATCTTCAATTAGATATATATAATTGACCAGTTTATTTATTTGCTTATCTGAATATATAACAAGGTATCCCAACACTTCAATTAATCGCCCATCCCAGTGTTCATCGAAATTACTAGCATCATTTACTCCACGAATCCAAAAGACTTCTAAATTTGGAGTTCTTATCATGCGTGTAAAGGAGAACGATTCAAAATTATCCCTTTTAAATTTTTCAAATTTCTTATCTAACAAACAAAACTCCCCTTTGCATTTGTTATGTAGGTCCCCTTACTCGGTAAGTTCCTTTATGAGCATAGTGGAGAAAGAATCCCTCCTTATACAAAGCAACCTTAGAAAACCGTTAGTTGAAGAAGGTACAATTTATTTTAAACTGGTATCGTTTGATTGTAGCGCAAAACGGCGACTCCAGTGGGAACAGCACGAGCTGAAAGCCCCGCAGGAACACTAAGGAACGAAGGCTAGAAACGCCACGTCGTGTGGCAATGTCTTCGTGACCAACATCCTGTTGGCCCGAGGAGATTGAATCCGTGCCCCACGGAAAGCGTCCGCATGGAGGTAGATTTTTTATTATGAAATTGACTATCTTCCATAATAATTCCACTGACTCAGGGAAATAAAAATTGTTCATCTTGAAAATTATATTCTCTAAAGTTTAGTTGCTTCACAACATACTCTATCCCATCCCAAGTGTACTCAAGTATCAAGTAACCAATTAAACCACCGCTGGTAGTTTCTTGTAATACATATAACGGAACAATCCCAATCAGTTGTCCGTTGCTAAAAGAATAATCAATCAACTCGTAACTGATGACGAACGGTTCACGTGGATTTGGGTAATTGTATTTGGAGATGTCGGTGGTGTACTTAACATCTCCTATACGAATAGTCACGAACTTACCATGTTTTCTCAGTGTTACATTGGAGTTTATGTGAGTTTTTGTCTTTTGTATAGGTTCTACTTTAGCTTCTTCATATCCTTGGCCTTTTATAAAATTCAGTACATGGACTTCCTTTCTAGGCTTCCCGGCACTAGCCTTGTCATTATTGAGCACAATGATAAGGTCATCAAATTTATCACCACTCACATCTTCATCAAATAATTTAGGCTCATACTTTCCATGATACCAATTAGGAAAATGATATATCATTCCTCCCATATCACCAACTTGGACAGCAAAGTTTTCAAAGTCCATCCAAGTTATTTTATCTGCCATTAAGTAAATATTTTGATGCCAATATTCAGAAGGTACACTTTTTAACACAATTCGTTCATTTGCATCTTTATATAAATCAGAATGTTTTACTACAACACTAACTTTCTCAGATTCATTTGGATTATTGTTCGACAACGTTATTTCTGTTGCAAATACCATTAATACTAAAACGCCTGAAACCAACATAATGATAATTTGTTTGATTTTCATATTTTTAATGACCACCTTACTTATCAGTTAAGGTAGCTTGCCCAATTTATAAAAGTTTAGCTTTTGATCTTATACTCAACACATCGTTAGTTGAATATGTATTTCCCACAAAAGTTTTCAATATGGGGGACTGAAAAAATTAAATATCTTTGCAAAAGGATAGAAAATGTAATAGTCATCTACATTATGAACTAAAAAATTCCATAATGGATATGTTATAACGCATATCACGATTGACGTGACGATAGGCACCACATAATACTTGTGTTTTTTATATAACCCAAGATTAACTGATATTCCAATAAACAAAACGAAAATCGTAGGTAATAGTATATATAGCCCGACTGAAAAACCTCCAAGAAAACTGATGATGTAAAGTAAAAAAGCAAAAATATAAAACCCAATTGCCACCTTGATCATTGATTTAACGACCTCCAATGTCCACTTTTTCTTTTACCTACTTATTAAGCTCCGCGTTAGTTCAATCGAAACTTTCTTTTATCTATTATACCAAAAAATATCCATTTAGCTGTAAAATATAAGAAAAAATGTTGAAGGTACTGGAAATTTGCAGATGCTAATCAATATTACATTTTTAAAATGTTTATTTTACTCAAAAATCTTCTGGTCGATTAGCAGAAAAATTAGTTGCGTTAAAACTACATCAACACAAAAGGACTACCAATTTTTTTGCAAATTGGTAGTCCTTTTGTGTTGTATTTTAAGTTTTTGTATCTCAGAAGTGAACCGGTACGTTTAGTTTCTCTCTACCTGTTTATTTAGGGATTTATTAGACAGCTCCATTTTGCAGTGGATGTTAGCTAGTTGAGCGCACATCCGCTGTTGATGATGCTTCGGCTATTTCTTCTTTGTCATGTTCCACTTGTTCTTGTTTTTCTACTGGTTCGTTTTTATTCAATGCTGAAATTTCATTTTGTTGTGTGGCAATAAGACTTTCTTTTGCAGTGTTATCGCTTTCTAGATGTTTGATACGACGTTGTAACAAAAATGACCGGAAGATTGCTGCAGATCCGCTAGCCAGTGAACCTAGAAATGCTGAACCTAAAATAACTAAAATCAATGGCCATTGAGCAGTACCAAAGACGAAGTTGACAGGTACAACATCGACATTTACAACGGCAAAAATGGCAACAATAACGGCGAAAATAAGTGCAAATAATAAAGACCATTGGAATTTCATCTGTATTCCTCCTAGTATTGTAAAATTAAAATTTCTTTTATTATATTATATTCAAAAGTAAAGCGAAAAGCGCCTACTAGCTTGACACCGGTGCTGGAAGGATGAAAAGGTGAATCAGTTTTCTAACCAATAAAAAGACCAAAGAGTTAAAGATAGCTTAGTATTTAAGATAGGAAATTTCAATAGAAATTTAAACTATTTAAAAAAGGAACAGGGTATAGTCAAATATACCCTGTTCCTTTATTTATAAACCTTTATACAACAGGTTCATCTGATCCCCATTTTTTAGAGTTTTCATCTGCTTCTACATCAATTGTTCCACGTTTATTTAATTCGCGTTTTTTCAACACAAACCATAGTTGCGCTGCAATAAAGATTGAAGAGTACGTACCAGCGATTAGACCAACTAATAGCGCGATTGAGAAGTTTCGAATTGGTTCTGCACCGAAAATTAACAAAGCGACAACTACGAACACAACTGTTAAAACCGTATTAACTGAACGGCCAAGTGTTTGACGAAGTGATTTGTTCACAATAGTTGCAAGGTCTTCTTCTGTTTCAATTTTCTTCGACCGCCTCATGTTCTCACGGATTCGGTCAAATGTGACGATTGTATCATTAATTGAATAACCGACAATTGTCAGAACTGCTGCAATAAAAGTGATATCAACTTCTAGACGGAAAATACTAAATAATGCCACCATAAAGAATGCATCATGTAGAAGTGAAACGATTGCAGCTACACCCATACGCCATTCAAATCGGAATGCTGTATAAATAATGATACCAATTGAAGCCAGTATTAAAGCAAACACTGCATTTTTAGCTAGTTCTTTACCTATTTCAGGCGAAACAGTGCTAATGTTTGGCTCAGCTCCAAAATCAGCTTTTATGACTGATTTAATCCCGTTGATTTCATCTTTAGTAAAGTCATCAATATATCGAATAACCCCAATTTCTTTATTGTCACCTGAAATGACAATATCTGTTGAAGGATAATCAATTGATTCCATATAAGTTGATAGTTCTTCTTTTGTTAAAGAATTTTCAGACAAAATTTCTACACGTGTACCACTTGAGAAATCAATCCCTAAGTTTAAGCGGAAAATCCCAAGTAAAATCATGCCGATTACAATAAAGGCGAATGAAGCTTTAAAGAATGTTTTTCGTAAACTCACGAAATCAATACGATCAAATTTTGTTGGTAAATCTAACGTATCAAATTCTTCTTCTTCAGAATGAATCGTTGATTGATTAACTCCAAATAACCAAGGTTTCCCATCAACAACGCCACTATTAACAATTAGGCTTAAAAGTAATCGTGATCCCCAAACGGCTGTAATGAAAATTACTAGAATACTAATAATCAACATAAGTGCAAAACCTTTAACAGAACTTGTCCCAAAATAGAAAAGAACAGTTGCAGCAATTAAAGAAGTAATATTCGCATCAAGAATAGCTGAGAAAGAAGAGCTTGCGCCTTTTCTAAAAGATTCTTTAATTGACTTTCCAACCCGTAGTTCTTCCTTAATCCGTTCATAGGTTATGATGTTTGCATCAACTGCCATACCCACACCTAATACTAGGGCTGCGATACCTGGCAGTGTTAACACACCGTTTATCATACTAAACACTAGTAAAATTAAATACACATAAACAGCTAAAGTCAACATAGCTATTAATCCAGGCAAACGGTAATAAAAGAGCATAAATAATCCTACTAATATAATACCTATTATTCCAGCAAAAACCGTTGACTGAAGTGCTTGTTCACCAAACTGAGCTCCAACTGAAGTTGAGTAAATTTCTACTAACTTAACAGGTAATGCTCCAGCATTTAATATACCAGATAAATTCTTCGTTTCATCCACTGTAAATGTGCCATTAATCTCTACACTAGAAGAATTTATACGTTGCTTAACTGTTGGACTTGAAACGAATTTTGGGTCAGCTTTTAAAGCTTCAGCTGCGTATGAATCAACACCTTCTTCAAAGTCCAACCAAATAACTAGTAAGTTTGTTGGGTAAGGCATTTGACTAATTTGTTGAGTTACTTCCGCAAATTTTGATGAATCTTTTAGTTCAAGCGTGACAATGGGTTTTCCCACTTGATCAAATGTTGCTTGCGCGCCACCTTCTTTCAAGTCGGAACCATCTAACATTAAATTATCTTCAACATCCCGGAACGATAAGTTCGCTTGAGTAGATAGTAATTCCCGGGCAGATTCTTGATCTTCAACACCCGCTAGCTGCACACGAATGCGATTGCCGCTTTCAATTTGCAAATTCGGTTCACTTACTCCAAGAACATTAATACGGTTTAAAAGAGCAGTTGAAGTATCCGTTACCATTTCTGGTGTGATATCTTCCCCATCTGTTAAGGGTGCAACTTGATACAACACTTCAAATCCACCCTGTAAATCTAATCCTAATTTAATATCATTCACAACTGTTTGTGCAGTAGTACTAATGGAAGCCGCAAATACTACGATGAGTAATAATAATGCGATAATCCGGCCTCTAGTTTTCATATGTAAACTTCCTCCTTGAATTGACAAATGATGATGGGAAATACTGTTCTCAATAAAGCGCAACAAAGGTAATTATGAAACACGTTGCGCTAGGTGTCAACTGACCGTAAACTTCAACTTTTGAAGATTATAGACTTTCTTTATTTGCTTTCACAGTAGGATTTATTAATTCTTGAAGATCACCTTGATTTAGTTCTGAGAACCAATTCGAGGTTTTATAGTCTTCAATTTGCGTGTGGGTCATATATTGTGCAGGCGATGTTCTTAAAATATCATTAACCATTTCAAAAACTCTCATTTCCTGAATATTATTCTTCTTCCATTTTTTATTTACACAATAATGCCAAATGTCTTCTTTTGTCACAGAATTGTAATTATATATCCTGAACTCTTGAATTTTACTCTCTAACGCAGGTACAACTAGTTCAAATAATTCTTCATATTTAACAATCATTAAAACACTTCCCTCTTTTTTGTTTTAAGCATCGTTATTTTCGCATAAGAATATTGTATACGAATTTGTGTGTCTTGAGAAGGAAGTGGCAGAATTGTCGACATTTTTACGTGGAACTCTAGTATTAATGGGGGCTGTTTTTTTATCGAAGCTGTTCGGGTTTGTTTTTCGCATTCAATTTGTGCGAATTGCAGGAGAGGAAGCTGTAGGAATATACACAGCCGCTTATCCGGCGTTTATTTTTTTCCTATCCTTAATTCAATTAGGATTACCGATCGGTGTTGCTAAGATTACAGCTGAATTGCATGCTAAGAAGAAAGATGCTGAAATACAAGCGCTTATGCGAATAGTTTGGAGGTTAACTTGGCTCTCCATCATTATTTTTGGGCCACTCTATTACTTTGCCATTCCTTATGTAGCTAATAATTTACTAGAAAATCCCGCTATGGCCAAAACTTTAATTGTTGGCTTACTTACGATTCCAATTGCTGCATTTTCAGGCATCTTAAAAGGTTATTTCCAAGGGCTTGCTAAAATTGAGGAAACTGCTTGGTCACAATTAATTGAACAATTTTTCCGGATTGGACTTGTAACGTTGTTATTACCATATGTTGTTACTCAGTCTAGTCCTGCATCAACAGCTGCTGCTGCTATGGTCATGGCATTGATAGCTGAACTTGTATCATTTCTGTACTTATGGTTTAAGTACAAGCGCGTGAAAAAAAATAATGATCAATCTGTAACCTATCCTATAACACCGATTTTACAAGTCTCATTACCTTCATCTGGAAGTCGATTATTCGGTTCTTTTACTTGGTTTCTAGAACCAATTATTTTTATTAAAGCTTTAGCCGTAGCCGGTATAGGAGCAGTTGCTGCAACCAATTTATATGGAATAATTTCGGGAGTCTTTATTCCTCTGCTATTATTTCCTGCGTTTATTCCTTATGCATTATCAATCGTATTAGTACCAGCTGTCAGTGATGCTAGAGCCCGTGCAAACCGTCCCATGTTACAAGAGCGCGTGTCTCTTGCCATGCGTGTATCTGCTATCACCGGATGTTTTGCAGCGACAATTTTTTATTTACATGGTGAACACATTGTCCGTGTCTTATTCCACGTAACCGATGGCAAAGGGTATATGGCACTCCTAGCTCCAGTATTCTTTTTCTATTACATTCAAAGTCCACTCCATGCTATTTTACAAGCGATGCATGAAGCAAAAGCAGCTATGATGAATTCGATTTATGGAGGGCTTGGAAAATTATTTGTCATGTTTGTTTTAGCGTCTCAACCAGGTATTGAAGAAAAAGGAGCAATTTTAGCTATCGGATTTGGTGTTTGTTTAACTTCATTTTTACATATGGCTACATTGAGACAAAAAAAAGAAGCCGGTCTTGGCTTCACCTTTTTTGCAATTCCGTATTTGTTATTTATTATTGTAACAATTCTTCGTCCAGTTCTATGGCCTTTAGGCGAAGTGCCATGGCTCGCTGATAGTTTTATAACAGGTTTAATACTTCTTGCTGGATTGCTGGTATTCCGTCAGATTCATTTTTCGGACATTAGACTTATTCGTAAACTTATAAAGAAGAGCTAAAACGTTCTTTCATTTGAACATATAACTTTTGTCTTTCATAACTGCAATAAAATACCGTTTTATAATCATAAATATGAATTTTTTTTAATTCTTCGAGCAACCAGTATTTATCTTGTTGAATTAATTCAAGATGGGATTCTTGTATGTCTCCGTCTACTATAAGTGGCAACACAGGATGATCTCCATCAATCTTAAAAACAGATAAATGTCCTGAAGGCTCTAAAAAAGCATATGCTACATCCTGAACTGAGCCAATTTGCTGTTCCCGAAGTTGTTGAAATAAATCATCTAGATTATAGCGTAGTTTACGCATTTCTGATTCTATTATTTCACCGTTACGAATTATAACAGATGGGCTTCCATCAATAAGATCTCGAACCCTCTTACTTTTCAATGACCAAAAAGCAGTAACTAGTTGAATAACTAGTAGCAGGAGCATGGGCATTATCGATTCAAGTAACTTTCGATCTGGATTATCGATAGCAAACGTAGCAACTTCAGCAATCATCACGAAAACGACCAAGTCCATAAGGCTCAGTTCCCCTACTTCTCTTTTTCCCATTAGCCGAAATATGACTAATATTAATATGTAAAGAAAAATGGTACGCCATGCTAAAGTCAAAAATTCATCCATACGCAACACCTTTTCTTTTTTCTACATAGTATGAGAAAAAAGATAATACAATATACAAAAAACCTGTTAATCCTTAAAGGAAAAACAGGTTTTTTTACTTATAGTTTTGGTGATCCGTCCACAATACGAGTGATAGCTGCACGTTCAAATTGAAGGCGTGTACCATCTGCAATTGTAACGAAAACAGTTGCGTCATCCAATGCATCTACTAAGGCGTGAAGGCCACCTACAGTTACAATACGATCCCCACGTTTTAAACTAGATTGCATATTTGCTGTTGCTTTTTGTCGCTTTTGTGCTGGTCGAATAATGAAAAACCATAACACTACGAACATTAATAAAATTGGCGATAAACCGATTAATGTATCCATTCTCTAAATTCCCCCTTTCTCTCTAAACATTAGTATACAAGAATCAGAAATTTTTTGCATTCGGTTTGTTATATCCATACTGTTCAAAAAACTCTTCGCGGAAATTTCCAAGACGATCTTCACGGATAGCTTGACGAACTTTCTTCATTAAATCCATTAAGAAGTGTAAATTGTGGTATGAAGTTAACCGAATTCCAAATGTTTCTTCTGCTTTTATTAAATGACGAATATATGCCCGTGAATAATTTTTACATACATAACAATCACAATTTTCATCAATTGGACCAAAATCACGAGCATATTGAGCGCTCTTTACTACTAAACGACCATTGCTCGTCATAAGCGTTCCATTACGGCCTATCCTTGTAGGAAGTACACAATCAAACATATCAATCCCACGCATCGCTCCATCAATAAGTGAATCTGGTGAACCAACACCCATCAAATAACGAGGCTTGTCTGAGGGTAAGAATGGAGTTGTGAATTCTAGCGCACGATTCATCACATCTTTTGGTTCTCCTACTGAAAGTCCGCCAATTGCATAGCCAGGGAAATCGAGAGACACAAGGTCATTTGCACTTTGACGGCGAAGATCTTCGAATTCCCCACCTTGTACAATTCCAAATAAGCCTTGATCTTCTGGACGGGCATGTGCATTCAGACAACGTTCAGCCCAACGAGAGGTACGTTCTACACTCGATTTCATATAGTCATGTGTAGCTGGAAATGGTGGACACTCATCAAACGCCATCATGATATCTGAACCCAGTGCATTTTGAATTTCCGTTGCTTTTTCCGGACTTAAAAAAAGTTTATCCCCATTCAAATGGTTTCGGAAATGGACACCTTCTTCTTCTATCTTCCGGAATTTACTTAAACTAAAGACTTGAAAACCACCGGAATCTGTCAGAATCGCACGATCCCAGTTCATGAATTTGTGTAAGCCACCCGCTTCTTTAATAATGTCGTGACCCGGGCGCAACCATAAATGGTAGGTATTACTTAAAATAATACTTGATTCAATAGCCTTTAATTCTTCCGGAGACATCGTTTTAACCGTTGCTAGTGTTCCAACCGGCATAAAGGTAGGGGTTTCAAAAGAACCGTGTGGTGTATGCACAATGCCTAATCGTGCACCAGTTTGTTTACATGTTTTAATTAGTTCGTATCGTATGGCTGTCATGCACGAACTCCTTTCTGTTGTTTGGACGGTCTAATAAACATCGCGTCACCAAAACTAAAAAATCGATATTTATGAATTATAGCCTGTTCGTAAGCGTGCAGTATCTTTTCACGTGAAGTCAATGCACTTACTAACATCACGAGTGTAGATTTCGGTAAATGGAAATTTGTAATTAAACCATCAATACATAAAAACTGATAACCAGGGTATATAAAAATAGAGGTCCAGCCACTATCTTCCTGTAATTTCCCATTAAATTTAGTTGCGATGGTTTCAAGCGTACGAGTAGAGGTTGTCCCAACAGAAATAATTCGTCCTCCTGAGTCCTTCACTCTGTTTATCGTATCAGCAGTATCTTTTGATAGGCGATAAAATTCAGAATGCATTTCATGATCATCAATTGACTCTACACTGACAGGTCTGAAAGTACCAAGCCCGACATGAAGCGTAAGAAAAACTACCTCAACACCTATACCTCGTATTTCATCTAATAATTGGTCCGTAAAATGAAGACCAGCAGTTGGTGCAGCAGCTGAGCCACGTTCTTTTGCGTAAACTGTTTGATATCGATCTTGATCACTTAACTTTTCACGAATGTATGGAGGTAAAGGCATATCTCCTAGTTGATCAAGAATTTCGTAAAAAATTCCATCGTATGAGAATTTAAACAATCGTCCTCCATGATTGGTTTCTCCAACACATTGAGCACGCAGTAAACCTTCTCCAAATGAAACTATTGTGCCCTTTTTAACGCGCTTTGCTGGTTTCACAAGTGTCTCCCAAACATCGTCCTCAGTCTGCTTTAAAAGAAGAATTTCAATGTTGGCACCTGTTTCTTCTTTTATTCCGATAAGACGTGCAGGGAGTACACGCGTGTCGTTTAACACTAAGCAATCCCCTGCTTGAAATTCATGGATGATATCTTTAAAGGTTTTATGTGATATTTCATCACTATCTTTATCTAAAACTAAAAGTTTGCTCGAAGTTCGATCGGCAAGTGGTGTTTGTGCAATTAGTTCCTCAGGTAATTGAAAATCAAAATCTTCTACTTGCATAGTTATACTTCCTTTAATCATTATTCTATTCCTCAATATAAGGGTAGTTAAGATGGTCATACGCGAGTTTTGATACGACTCGTCCTCTTGGTGTACGTTGTAAGAAGCCAATTTGCAATAGGTATGGTTCATAGACATCTTCAATTGTCATTGATTCTTCCCCTATGCTAGCGGCAATGGTGTCTAACCCTACAGGTCCACCACGAAACCGTTCGATCATACTGATAAGTAATTTATGATCTATGTGATCTAGACCCAGTGCATCTACTTGTAGTAATTCAAGTGCTTCTTGTGCTGTTTCAATTGATATTGTACCGTTTCCTCGAACTTGTGCATAATCCCGTACCCTTTTTAATAAGCGATTGGCAATACGAGGTGTCCCTCGAGAACGACTAGCAATTTCACCAGCTGATGGATGATCAATTTCTGCGTCAAATAAAGTTGCGCTACGCGAAACAATTTCAGTTAAAGCCTGTATGTCATAATAATCGAGTCGTAGTAACACTCCGAAGCGGTCTCGCAGTGGCGCTGATAAGGCTCCGGCTCTAGTAGTTGCACCGATCAATGTAAAAGGCGGTAAATCAAGTCGCACAGAACGAGCAGAAGGACCTTTCCCAACAACAATGTCAAGACAAAAATCTTCCATCGCTGGATAAAGTACTTCTTCAATCGAACGATTTAAACGATGAATCTCGTCAATAAATAAAACATCACCCGGTTCAAGTGAGCTGACAATGGCCGCTAAATCACCTGGACGTTCGATGGCAGGACCACTCGTCATGCGAATATTGACTTCCATCTCGTTTGCAATTACAGCTGCTAATGTAGTTTTACCAAGTCCAGGAGGTCCATACAAAAGAACATGATCCAAACTCTCTTTTCTCATTTTTGCGGCTTTCACAAAAATGTCTAAATTATTTTTTACTTTTTCTTGCCCAATGTATTGTGATAAGTATTGCGGGCGTAAAGATTGTTCAAAACGTTCATCAAACTCCGAGACTTCGGTCGAAATGACACGTTCTTGCATGCACATGTCCTCCCTTCATCAACCTTGTTTTAATAACAACTGTAATGCTTTTTTCATGTAACCATCGGTGGTAAGCGTTTCAGTTAGAGTTTCTAATTTCGGGCGAATTTTAGTGATTTCTCGTTCTGAGTAGCCTAATGCAGCTAATGCTAAAAACGCTTCTTCAAGTTCAAGCTTGCCTGCTGTTTCAGGGAACAAGTGTAATTCATCTTCTCTGCTAGGCATAACAAAGTCAATTGATAAATCACCAAGTTTTCCTTTTAAATCGAGAATCATTTGACGTGCTGTTTTTTTCCCTACTCCAGGAAATTTCACTAAAAAGCTTTCGTCTTCTCTTTCGATTGCTTGTACCACTTGAGATGGTTGCCCACTTGCAAGTATAGCTAAAGCGCCTTTTGGACCAATGCCAGAAACTTGAATTAATTTACGGAAAAGCTCGCGTTGTTCTAGAGAAATAAAGCCAAAAAGCAGTTGTGCATCTTCACGCACATTTAAGTATGTAAAAATTTGTTTTGACTCGGCTGAAACATGAAAAGCATACGGATTTGGAGTGAATACTTGCCATCCTAACCCTTGTATTTCAACTGTTATAAATTCAGGAGTAACTCGTGTAATCGCACCTTTTATGTAATCGTACATTTATAGTCTCCTCACATTCAACGTACTGATTATATCATATAAAACGGATGTTCGCATGAACCAACCAAGCATTCGTCTCAGACAAATGTAAGAATAATCTCATAAGAAACCGGCAAATTTTGCCCGGTTCTTTAAGAAAACAAATAATTTAAGTATCAGTTAAGAATGATATTCCATATAGTAACGACCTTGGTTTCCGGTATGATTTCCGTTACAGGCGGACGCTTTCCGCGGGCGGCCCAGTGAGCCTCCTCAGGCCAACAGGGTGTTGGTCACGAAGGCGTTGCCACCGTTGTGGCGTTCTTAGCCTTTGTTCCATTGTCCGCTCCTGCGGGGTCTCACTGGACTCGCTTATTCCGCAGGAGTCGCCGCCTTTCACTACAATCTTTCTCCTGGTTATAAATCAACAGTGATAACAATATGATTTAAAAATAAAAAGTCGTCCTAATTTTTTAAAATGAAAGTACCCACACATAAATTAAATGGAATTACTAAACAAGAATGTATTACTGAACAAAATTCACTCCCACTGGAAGTTCAAGGTGAAGGTGTTTTTTTAAAAAAGGAAATCTTCACATTAATCGGATTCACGAAAGTTCCACTAGAAATTCCGTTTTAGAATGTTAGTCTCCGTAACTAAAAATACTATGAACACTAGGGTTATAGCCATCAATTTTACTACATTCCTTATGTATTTAAAAAGTGTGCAGCAAGTTTATACTCATTGTTAACTATCTGAATGGATTACTTTTCATCCACTTAGAATTTTTTGAGTTATGGAATAGAAGACGTGTCGCAGAGTGGGTAAAACATGTACAGGAAGCAAGAAATTTTGAAGTGTTGCATGATATGCGAGACCTTGGGAACAAAGGACGAATTAAGGCATCCAAGGAATCATTGTAGAAAGAAGTTGTACGTTTAAATTTAGGATTATCGTATTTAAAAAAGCTTATATATTTGAAGGGGTGGTGAGCGTTTATGATAAAGACTTCGAATTTATTCAGGCCCACGAAGAGCAATATCCAGTTAAGCGACTTGTAAAATTAACATCTCTATCCTGTTCGGGCTTTTATAAAAAATTGAACAAAAAGTCTTGATTAACGAGAGTCCCACCGTGAAATACCGTTTTAGCTTGTTAGTCTCCAAGTACTAAAAACACAATGAACACAGTGTTCTTGGAAAACGTCTTCTAGTCCGACGCTGGAAGGATTAGAGGCTAACGTTCCGCCTTTCTGGCCAATAAATGGCACACAATCTAACGCTTGGAGCAGTCATAATCACTTCAAGTTCATAGGTATAACTCGAAAATACATATACTTTCTATTTTAAAAATAAACAGCACCCATGATTAGATAATCACAGGTGCTGTTTTACTTATTTCATTAAATGTCCTCATGGAACACTTTAGTAAATTAAATCAACGTTCATCTTTTTTTCGAACTTATCAGTTTCTGAGCCACAGGACTTGCTAAAATCTAAATGGACGTTTTGTGGCTGTTCGATTTTTTACTTTAAGCGTTTATAATCATCCCATAGTTGCGGCATTTTTAGTAACGCTTTATCAGTAAAAGCCTTTAATTTCGGTAAAAATAGACGTAGTTGAACATCTGATAAAGTGGAAGCGTATAGCCATTCACGCATTAGCTCATTTGGAAATAATAAATAGCTCCAATCAACTTTACGAAGAGACGGATGTTCCCTGATTAATGTCGGCAGATCATAATTATAATGCGGTAACACTCGGTGTGACCATAAAATTAATTCCACTTCGGCCGGACCCAAACAAGCCAAGTCAAAATCAATTAAATATATACGGTCTTTATTATCACGCACAAAGTTATGATGAACGACATCTCCGTGAAGAATCGTTAGTTTTTTGTTTGAGATTGGCGATAGCTGTGCTAAGGAAGTTCTAGCGAGTTGTGTAATTTTCTGTGTTTTTGATGGACCAAGCGTTTTGTGTAGAAACTTCTCATATCGTTCCCATTTTTCTAAACGATGTGTCCATTTTCTAATTAAATTTATTTCTTGAAAGTAAGGTGACTTCTGCCAGTCTATTTGTTTTCGAGTATCGTGAAGTTGATGAAGTAAATCAAGCGACTTGATACGGTCTTGTGCTTTATTAAACTGAACCTTTCGTCCACTCTCAATCCAAGGTTGTTTAATCATATATGGATTCGAATATGGTTCTATTGGCAAAATTAGATTTGTATTTACTTTTGTTATTTCTTCATGGATGTAACGTATTTTATCTGCATCCGATTGAATATCGTATTTTTTTAAAGAATACGCATGAGGTCCAATTTGCCATTTCCACACATTCGGCTTTAATTGAACGTAATGCCCTTGTTCCACGTTTAAGTGTAGCGATTAGGCGTCGGATAACCCCATTGCCCTTGTGGAGCGGGCAACGCATGACAAGGCGAGCAAGCAATATAAGGGGCCATATGTTGCGGCATCATATTTGGGTGCTGCATCATGTGTTGTGGCATCATATTTGCTTGAGGCATCATGTGTTGTGGCATCATGTTCGGTTGCCCCATCATATTATAGTAATCTTGACTTGCGCCAAGAGTTTGGGGTTCATTTGTAGCATATGGATATGCTGCTGGCGTTGGTGGAGCACATCCGCATGGTGGTTGTTCTTGATGGTACTGCGGATACTGTTGTGGTAACTGTTGTGGATACATCGGTACATCTAGTGAAGATGACTCGTCGTATCTTAATGAACTTGAGTCTTCTAATTGCCATCCTAGTGGAGCTGCTGGCTTAGGCATTGGTGTAGGTGCTGGTGTTGGTAATGGGCTTGGCGCTGCTTTTGGTGCTACTGGTGGAAATTGTGTTGTCGGAAGTGCTTGCGGATGATGTACATCCATATCAGCTACAGGAGCCCAGCCATACGGAATTCCGATATATGGAGGCATCATTTGCGTCATGGTTAAATGTTGATTAATCGGCTGCGGAATCTGTTGTGGTAAAGGTTGCGGATATGGTTGCGGCGTTGGTGGCACCTGCTTCTGAACAGGTGGCATGGTTGGATACGGCATCGGTTTTGGTAAAGGCTCGGGAATCGCTTTTGGCGTTGGTGGAGCCATATATGATTCAGTGTTCTTTTTGACCGGCCTACCATTATTATACGGGTGTTCCTTCATCTCACTATTTTTTGCTGATTTTTCAGGCACAAAAATTTTCATCCCCGCTACAATATAATCGGGATTGGCCAAATGTGCGTTTAAACGTTTTACTTCATCAAAAGATACACCATACTGTTTTGAGATTTTCCATAGTGTATCTCCTTTTTGCACAACATGTACGTGCAAAATACTTCCCCCTCTCATCTATGTATCGTATGAATCACGATATGATTTGGTCACTTTTTTGGTGCACATGTTAAACTATGAGAAGGAGTGCTATAGTTATGCATAAAAAGGATGGGATCGAACTGAAGAAATTATTAGGTGATGAACGACGATACCAATTACTTGAAATGTTAAAAAATGCAAATGAACCACTTAAAGGAATTGACTTAGCCAAAAAGTCTGGAGTTAGTCGGCAAGTAATTGTGGGAGACATGACGTTATTAAAAGCACGAAATGAGCCAATTTTGGCTACCAGCCGTGGCTATGTCTATACAACACAAACAATTAGCAACTATGCAGTTGAGCGTCAAATTGCTTGTTCACATTCTCCAGATGAAGCACGTGATGAGTTGTACACCTTAGTCGATTCAGGTGTTGTGGTTAAAAATGTAACTGTAGAACACCCTGTTTATGGTGAATTGACTGCATCTATAATGGTGGCAAATCGACACGAAGTTGACTTATTTATATCACGGGTAGAAGAAACTGGTGCAAGCTATTTGTCCGAATTGACTGATGGTATTCACTTGCATTTAATAGCAGCACCTTCTAGTGAATACATAGATGCAGCAATAAATGCCATGCGCAACAAAGGGTTTTTAGCAGATGAAAACGGGGAGTAGAATTTTAAATTAAGCCTGACTGCAGTTGTATTTGCTTCAAACTGGATGATGGAAATGTAAGAAAAAACGGGTAAAGTGTGCCCAGTCCTTTATAAGATAGCCTTCTATTTAAGTCTAGTGATTTCCGATGCAGGCGGACGCTTTCCGCGGGCGAGCGCCAAGCCTCCTCGTCGCAAGCTCCTGTGGGGTCTCACTGGACTCGCTGATTCCGCTGGAGTCGCCGCCTTT
>NZ_ALJG01000287.1 GCF_000286315.1 Paenisporosarcina sp. TG20
AGAAGGCTATCTTATAAAGGTCCGGGCTTACTTGTCCGGTTTTTCTTTGTTTATAGGCTTTGAAAGGAAACGCAAAACATTCTCTTTAAAGAGGTTCTATGGCATGACATGAGTTATTTTCGAGGATGAAAAATTTATTCATAACAATGGATATTGAGATGAAGTATTGTCAACAATGGGAATACAATGAAAAATTAATGGAAATAATAAGAATAAATTCGAAACAAGCTTGTGATTATCATATTTCGCAGTAGAAGGGGAGTAGGGAAATGGACTTGTCAATTTGCCCAATATGTGGAATGTTTTGCGGCAGTAGAAAAGTGTTGAAACAACACATGAACGGTATTCATAACTCGGATCTACCAGTTGAATCGGTTGAATCGCAATTTTTTCCTAAAAAAGAACAATGGGTGGAAGTCACAAACTCAGATGGTAAAAAATTCAAAGGAATCATCTCCGAATCTTATCAAGATATTTCTGTTGTTGAATTATTCGGACTGAATTATACTCCCGGTAAAGTCTACAAACGTTTTTTTAAGTCTTTTCCGAATAAATCTATAACTCCTTTACCAAGTGATGTGGAATCGCAAGAAGATATTGATATGCTGATTGATTTAGCTCTATGCATGCATGATGAAGACTGGTTTCGAAAATTAACAAATCTACAAAATCAATAATCTAAAATCGGGTTTTCAAATTCTGTTCAACTCATATCATTTCTTATTAAGGAAGGGGATGATTACCAAATTTTAATTCTCCTACAACTATTCCGTCCTCAGTTTTCAAAAGAACTTTATAATTTATTGCTTTAATTCCATTTTGTTTGTTCATTATTTTAAGTTCCGAATATATCTCTTCTATAACTTCAATATGCCGTATTGTATCTAAACTATTTAATGACGTTTCAATGATAATCGACTCTTTATTATCAGTTTTTATGTTGACCACTTCATTAAGATCTTTCAACTTCTCTACTATTATTATTTGTAAAAAAGTCAGTAGTCCAATCTCTGTTGGAGGTTCTTTTTTAGATAATGCCTTATTATCAAGTGGTTCTGGAGAGATAGTTAACGCATAAATTAAAGCTACGAATAAACAAACGAAAATACCAAAGGAGATCATAAACTTTTTCAAAAAAACACCTCCATATTAAAAATTTTGTTCACGAGCAGCACCATTTTCCTAAGTCTAAATTTAGGAGAACAGAGCTGTTGTGGACATTTTTTTCTTGAAATAGAAAGAATGAGACTTCTATTATGTAAACCGAAAGTATTGTTATCAGAATACGCCTACCTTTATTCATTTATGTCTAGTTCCGCAAAGTATGTGGATGTATCGATATATCCATAGTCCAAGTTAATCGACGAAAAAAATGAACACGATGATTCCTTTTTGGATAAGTGAAGAACGATTATTTTAAAACTTTAAAGAGGAAGGTCGTTACAGATTTAGGGATTATCCATTAAAATACCAGATTTCTAAGGTATGTGTCCGCAGCTAGCCTCATCTCACTTAATCTATCTAAACTGTCACTTTCAGTATCAGATGAATAGATAACAAAAAATGTGGTGGGCAAGTCTGTAGTTAGTAATAGAGTCAACCTTGCGAACAAACCAGTCAACCTCGAACGCAACTCCAATACATAAAATAAACCAAACCAAACCTGAAAATATTTTCCATCCATTGATTAAGAACGTTCGTTCGGCGTATAATTAGATAAAGAACATTTGTTCGTTTCAGAGGAGGAAGGCTTTTATGTATGAACAATACCAAGATCGAAAAATCATCTGTCTCGATATGCGAAGCTTTTATGCAAGTTGTGCGGCAGCTGATGAAGGTCTTGACGTAATGAAAACCCCGATTGCGGTTATTGGAAATCTTGAACAGAAAGGAAGTATTGTTTTAGCGGCTTCACCCCCAATGAAAAAAGAATTTGGTGTAAAAACAGGTACGCGCTTATTTGAAATTCCTGAACATCCATCCATTCGCTTAATTCAACCCAAAATGGGCTTTTTCGTGAGGGTTTCGATGGAAATTACCCGATTACTCAGTGAATATGTACCAAAAGAAGCGATTCACGTTTATAGCGTAGATGAAAGTTTTATTGATTTAGCTGGAACGGAACGGTTGTGGGGACCTATCGAAGAAACCATTCAGCGTATTCAAGACGAGTTACTTGAAATGTTTCAATTACCTTCTGCAATGGGCATGGGACCAAATATGTTAATGGCTAAGTTAGCTCTCGATTTAGATGCCAAAAAAACAGGATTCGCACGATGGACCTATGAAGATGTGCCAACGAAGTTATGGCCAGTATCTCCCCTTAGTGAAATGTGGGGAATCGGTTCTCAAATGGAAAAGAAATTGAATGCTATGGGGATTTTTTCAGTGGGAGATTTAGCCAAAACTGAGTTAGCGACGCTTGAATCGAAATTTGGGGTAATGGGTAACCAGCTCTACCATCACGCATGGGGAATTGATTTATCAGATCTTGGTGCACCTATTATTGAAGGACAGATTAGTTACAGTAAAGGGCAAGTTTTGTTTCGTGATTATCGTAAAACGGAAGATATTCTTACGGTTGTACTTGAAATGACAGAAGACGTGGCGAGACGTGCACGTGAAGCGGGGAAAATTGGACGCACCGTGCATCTCGGTGTTGGTTACAGTAAAGACGCTTTTGGGGGAGGGTTCCATCGTTGTCGTTCAATGGAAGAAGGCACAAACGATACAATGAAAATTTACAATATGTGCGTAAAAATATTGCAAGAACATTTTGATGATCGACCTGTTAGGCGTTTATCTGTGACATTGTCGAATATAGAACCTGAGCATTCCATGCAGCTCAGCCTATTTGAAGCGGAAAAATGGCGCAAGCGCAAGCTCGGTTCGACCATGGATCATATTCGTAGTAAATATGGTTCAGCCGCTTTACTACGTGCCGTTTCCTATACCGATGCAGGGACAGCTCGAGCTCGTGCTAAATTAATTGGAGGACATAAAGCAGAATAGCAAAGGAGGAGTGACGCTATGTTACGTGACCGTGGACGAATGAAATGGACCGCGATGATGCTACCGGAACATGTACGTATGCTTAGAGAATGGCAACAAGAAGAAAGCCACACGAAACCCATTGAAGTAGATGAGCAACAATTGGAAGAATGGCATTATATCATTTCCGAAGCAATGGCTGCCGGTGAGCTACTTTGTATTGTCTATACAAAAGAGGGAGGGAGTGAGGAGGTACTTGGTACTATTCAGCGCATTGATTTAAACCGCGGGATGCTCAGGCTAGCATCGGAAAAAGAAGGTACAATATGGATTCCCTTTGAACACATCCAAACTATTTCCCAACCCGAATAATCTTCAATTTGTATCTTCTCTAAATCCCAAATATTTGCTAAACTAATTAAGGTTGAAAAAAGAATCGGGGGATACCTGGGTGAAAGTATTTTTAGATTTAGGGTGGTTTTTTAAAGAGAGAAAGAAACAGTACATTATCGGCATCATCATGCTGATGGTCGTTGCATTTTTGCAACTGTTGCCACCTAAAATAATTGGTTATGTCGTCGATGAGATTCGACTAGGCACCTTAACGAGCGAAGCACTTTTAAAAGGGGTGCTGTTGCTTGCTAGTGCGGCACTTGCGATGTATATCATTCGTTATTACTGGCGCATGTTAATTTTCGGCTCGGCAATTTTGCTTGCACGTCAATTGCGTGCCCGTTTATTCCGGCATTTCACGCGCATGTCACCGCGATTTTATCAAAAGCGACGTGTTGGCGATTTAATGGCACATGCGACTAATGATTTATCAGCAGTCCAACAAACGGCTGGAGCGGGTGTGTTAACACTTGTAGATTCTGTGACTACAGGCAGTTTTGTTATTGCAGCGATGGCAATTACTATTGATTGGAAATTAACGCTTATTGCACTTATTCCAATGCCGATAATGGCGTATTTAACAAATTACTACGGGAAACTATTACACAATCGTTTCCATTTTGCACAAGAAGCATTCTCCAGCTTAAATGATAAAACGCAAGAAAGTATTTCAGGTATAAAAGTTATTAAAACATTTGGTCAAGAAAAAGAAGATATTCAAGACTTTGTGAAGTTATCAGATGACGTTGTAGAAAAGAACATTCATGTAGCGAAAGTTGATTCTTTATTTGACCCCACCATTTCTGCAATTGTTGGTGTTTCGTTTTTCCTATCCATTGTGTTTGGTGCACGATTCATTGTTGCAGGAGATATGACAATTGGTGATTTAATTGCTTTTACAGCCTATTTAGGTTTACTCGTCTGGCCGATGCTAGCTTTTGGCTGGTTATTTAACATTGTCGAACGTGGCCGTGCTTCTTACGATCGGATTCGCACGCTTCTCGCCGAACCAGTAGATATTGATGACGCGGAACATGCACTTGATGTAAAAGCGCAGGGGGACTTAGAAGTTACCATCGCTGAATTTAAGTTTCCTGAGGATGAACGTGCCGCACTTAGAAATGTTCATTTCTCAGTAAAACGCGGTGAAACGTTAGGGATTGTTGGGAAAACAGGTTCTGGGAAAACCGCCATATTAAAGTTGTTACTTCGTGAATTTGAAGGGTATGATGGTGCGATTACATACGGTGGTCATTCAATTAATGAATATAAAAAAGAGCGTCTACGTTCGGCTATTGGTTACGTACCACAAGATCACTTCTTGTTTTCAACAACGATTGCTGGCAATATCGCATTTGCGAATACGAGTGCGGCAATAGAAGAAGTGTATGAAGCGGCTCGTCTTGCACATATTCACGAGGACATTATGAACTTCACGAGTGGTTATGACACGATTGTTGGGGAACGAGGGGTATCCCTATCCGGTGGTCAAAAGCAACGAATTTCGATTGCCCGTGCATTAATGATGAAACCCGAATTGCTTATTTTAGATGATTCACTATCGGCAGTCGATGCTCGAACGGAAGAAGCAATACTTGAGTCATTGAAAGCTTCTCGTCTAGATGAAACAACCATTATTACGGCTCATCGATTAAGTGCAATTCAGCACGCACATCAAATCATCGTCATGCATGAAGGAACCATTGTTGAAAAAGGTTCCCACCAAGCACTGATGGAGCGACAAGGGCGTTACTATGAAATGTATCAATTACAACAACTAGAAGCACTCGTTGAAATGGGAGGTGAGGTGTAATGGAACATCAGCCGAAACTAACCAGTAAAGATCAAAGTATGATATTAAAAAGGCTTATTTCATACTTAAAGCCACACAAAAAAGTCATTATATATGCCTTAATCTTACTTGGGTTAACCGTCATTGGAGATGTAGTTGGCCCACTCTTAATTAAAACGTTTATTGACGACTATTTAACTGCACGAAATTTCCCAACAGGACCTCTCGTAGGACTTGCGAGTGCATACTTATTTATTCAAATAACCAATGTATTTATTAGTTATTTCCAATTGCTGAAATTTCAAGAAATCGCACTAAAAATCATTCAACAAATGCGTATTGATGTCTTTACTAAAGTTCAAAACCTTGGGATGCGTTATTTTGACAAAACCCCAGCAGGAAGTATCGTGTCTCGGGTAACGAATGATACAGAAGCAATTAAAGATATGTTCGTAAGTGTGCTGGTTGGCTTTGTACAAAGTGCCTTTTTAGTTGTAGGTGTATACATTGCCATGTTTATCTTAAACGCAAAACTAGCAATGGTAACACTGTTGCTACTGCCCATACTGTTTTTAATTATTAGTGCTTATCGTCGTTATAGTTCGGTATTTTACCAGGATTTACGTGAACGATTAAGCCAATTGAATGCAAAACTAGCAGAATCTTTGCAAGGGATGTCAATGATCCAGGCATTCCGACAAGAACCTCGCTTAAAGGATGAGTTTAACGATATAAATGAACAACACTGGAAAGCCGGTAAACGTAATATTAAAATGGATAGCTTGTTACTAAGACCCGCTATTGATTTGGTGTATGCACTGGCACTTATCATGTTACTTAGTTATTTTGGTATTACCTCTTTTAGTAATACAATAGAAGTCGGCGTTATCTATGCCTTTGTGACGTATATCGACCGTTTCTTTGAACCGATAAATCAAGTGATGCAACGTTTATCCATTTTCCAACAAGCTATTGTTGCAGCTTCTCGTGTTTTTAAATTGCTAGATGAAGAGGAACTTGTACCTGTTCAAGCCAATACGAAAGCTCGTATTGAGGCTGGTAAAATTGAATTCAATAACGTAACATTCTCTTACGATGGACAAACGGATGTATTAAAAAATATTTCTTTTACTGCTTACCCTGGAGAGACGGTAGCACTCGTAGGCCACACGGGTAGTGGTAAAAGTTCTATCATTAACTTGTTGATGCGTTTTTATGAATTCGAACAAGGTGATATATTGATAGATGGACAGTCTGTAAAAGATTATAAGTCACAAGAGTTGCGTGAAAAGATGGGCCTAGTTCTACAAGATCCATTCTTGTTCTACGGTACCATTGAAAGTAATATACGTTTGCACAATCCAGATTTGACTGACGAAGAAGTTCAAGATGCAGCTGAATTTGTTCAAGCAGATGCATTTATTAATGAGTTGCCAGATGGCTATAAACAAAAAGTTACAGAACGAGGTTCAACATTTTCAAGTGGCCAACGTCAACTCGTCGCATTCGCGCGGACGATGGCAACTGATCCGAAGATTTTAGTGCTTGATGAAGCGACTGCAAACATTGATACGGAAACAGAAGTTGCTATTCAGTCTAGTTTGAAGAAAATGCGTCAAGGGCGAACTACAATTGCAATTGCACATCGTCTAAGTACTATTCAAGATGCTGAATTAATTCTTGTTCTCCATCAAGGGGAAGTCGTAGAACGTGGCAATCATCAACAGTTACTTGCGAGCAAAGGACTATATCACAAAATGTATTTACTGCAAAATAATATTGTGGTAAAGAGTCTATAAACAACAAAAGAGGACACAATTGTGTCCTTTTTTGTTTAGACAAAAAAATGTCACAATCAATAATGACGTTATTTGAATGATTTTTTGTTACGATAAACGAAGAACTGTAAAGGAGCGACCGTGATGACTACAGATATCAATTTATTGCTGGCATTTGGAGCCGGGTTTCTAAGCTTCATCTCACCATGTACTTTGCCTTTATATCCAGCATTTCTTTCGTATATAACCGGTATGACATTAGACGAATTGAAAACCGATCGTGGTGTTTTACAAAAGCGGGGAATGCTCCACACACTATTTTTCCTATTAGGCTTTTCAATTATCTTTATTGCTCTTGGTTTTAGCACAAGTTTGTTTTATACCTTGTTCCAACAAAATCAAGATTTAATTCGCCAGGTTGGAGCTATTTTTATCGTCTTGTTTGGATTGATAGTTATTGGCATATTCACACCTGAATTTTTAATGAAGGATAGAAAAATTCATTTTAAAAATAGACCAGCTGGTTATCTTGGAACAGTATTGATTGGGATGGCGTTTGCAGCAGGGTGGCAACCGTGTACGGGGCCAATCTTAGCATCGGTTTTTGTATTGGCATCGGCTAATCCAGGGTCAGGTGTATGGTATATGTTAGCCTATGTTCTGGGGTTTGCTATTCCATTCTTCGTATTGTCTCTATTCATTACACGTCTAAACTGGATTCGAAAACACAATGCAAAGATTGTGAAAATCGGAGGATATATTATGATTGCTGTCGGCATTCTGTTGTTCTTTGACGGTATGACTCTCATTATCCGTATATTAAGTCCGTTTTTTGGTGACTTCCAAGGATTTTAAGGTAAACTGAGAACAACGATGAAAAGGTGGTGTTGAGATGGAATCCATAATAAATTATGAAAAATGGCAAGAAGTCGTTCAACACGAAAACCACCTTTTGTTATTTGTGAAAACGACCAATTGTTCGGTATGTGAAGGTCTATACCCACAAATCGTTTCTCTTAAAGGCAACACGTCCATCCCGTTTTATGTTGCCAATGCAGCAGAAATACCTAAATTAGCAGGACAACTCGGCTTATTTTCAGCACCCATAGTACTATTATTCAAAGATGGACAAGAGTTTGCACGATTTGCTCGGTTTGTACCTGTGCAAAAAGTTTTAGATAAACTACATGAATTAAAGAAATGGGAGGAATAAGATGATTGAACAAATTCCTTCGCAGTGGTTAGTCATTGGATCAACAATTGTAGCAGTTGTCATGGGTACACTGGTTATGACGGTGAGAGCAAAATCCACGAAAAAACCAGTTAGCGCAAAGAAAATTATATTGCCGCCACTTTTTATGTCGACTGGTGCCTTAATGTTTGTATTTGAATATTTCCGAGTAGCTCCGCTCCAAATTATAGAAGCATTTGGTGTTGGACTTCTTTTTTCAATCGTTCTAATTTGGACATCCAGATTTGAAGTGAAAAATGGAGATATTTATTTAAAGCAATCGAAGGCGTTTATTTTTATATTAATTGGACTGGTAGTTGTTCGATTAGTAGCAAAAATCATCCTGAGTTCGACTATTGATGTGGGAGAACTTAGCGGTATGTTTTGGATACTCGCTTTTGGAATGATTGTGCCATGGCGTATTGCAATGCTGGTTCAATATAAAAAGATAGAAAAAAAGACGATGAATAATCCAAAACAAAAACCGACCTTAATCACATAGGTCGGTTTTTGTTATTGTAAAAATCCAAGTCCGATAATCAAGTGGTACTTTGAACTTTTCCTATTTAAAATAAATGTTCATATGGTGTCATATCAATTTCTAATGATTTTAGCTTTTTCCGTAAGAATTTGTGATCTCTCTTCGGAGTTGCTTGAATATATCCACGAATAATATGGTCATGTTCAATTGAATTTGCATTTTCTTCTAACGCAATTTTAGCGACTTTGCCTGCTATTTTCTGTTTAGCAACCGGACGAAACAAGTCAGGGACAGGCGTTACGAGTTCGTTCAACAGTGCTTTAGCTTGATCTCCCCATAAATGAAGGGATTTATTCACATAATATTCTTCCCAATCAAGCACAGATTTTCCATCATCTTTCGGCAACACTTTTAAAAACTTGCGGAACATAAAGTAGCCGCCAATGGCGAATAGTCCAGCAAGTACAAAAACCCAAAATACTATAAACCATAAAAACCAACCTTCTAAACCCAACATACTCACCTCTTATGTACTATCCTTCTATTATAAAAGGTTCCTCGTAAAAATACACGCACTAAGTATGATTTCTTTTGAATTCTCTTTATATTAACTTGATGTTGTGAAATATATTTATAATAAATCATCAGTTGCCACAAATTCGTAAGAAACAATGAATACTTCTATCTTGAATTAGAAAAAGTCATTCGTTAAGATGAGAAGGAATGAAAGTGGGGAGAGTCCATGATGAAGCGTAAAAAAATGTTCATACTTATAGTTTTGAGTGCCATTATACTAACAGCGTGTAATTCGTCTAAGTTTAAAGCTGAAACCGATTGGGAAGTTGAATCCTTTTCACACGAATCACAAAGAGGCGAAGAAGTCTCTTTAGAAAATTTAAAAGGTAAAGTGTGGTTGACAACTTTTATATTTACTAATTGTGAAACAATATGTCCACCAATGACTATGAATATGACAATGGTACAAGACGAATTAATTGAATTAGGTGTAACAGACTATAAAATAGTAGCATTTAGCGTGGACCCTGAAGTGGATACACCCGAAATCATGGCGGATTTTTTAGCGAAGTTTAACCCACCTGATGAATCCAAATGGGAACTACTATCAGGATATGATCCAGAATATATGGAGCAATTTGCTCGTGATTCATTTAAGGCGCTTGTAAAAAATGACCCTAGTTCTAACCAAGTAGTTCATGGGCAGAGTTTTTATCTAGTAGATCAAAAAGGTGTTGTGGTTAAAAGTTATAATGGCTATCTAGAAGTACCAAAAGAAGAGATAGCTTCTGATATGCAAGCTTTAATTGAACAAGGCAAATAAAAAGGATGGGCTGATACCAACGGTTTTCCGTTTCCTATTGCAAAACGCAGAATTACACTTTAAAATTCAACAGAATTTGCATACCTATTTGAATCATATTTGTAGTAATATTTTTAATTAAAAATAATAAAGGGGCTGTCCCAAAAGTCATAGACAATGACTTTTAAGGGCAGCTCTTTTTTCATATAAAAATGACGCTGTCGATTTCCGTTACAACGAACTTTCATGTTTCGAAGCTAGCGTAGCGATGCAGAAACAGGCGGACGCTTTCCGTGGGCGGTCCGTGAACCTCCTCAGGCCAACAGGATGTTGGCCTGAGGAGGCTTCGACTCGTGACGTGGCGTCTTAGCCTTCGTTCCATTGTGCGACTGCGGGGTCTCACCGAACACGCTTTTCCCGCCTAGTTGATTGAAGTGCAGGTGGCGACTTCTGCGGGAAGAGCATGAGCTGAAGGCCCCGGAGGAACGCAGTGACGAGGAGACTGAAGCCATGTCCGCGAAAAGCGTCCACCGTAACGGAAATAAACGGGTTTCTATGGTTGGTTATCCTTTTTAAAAGGACCGGGCATACTGTGCCCGGTTTTTCTTATGTATTTCATATTTTTCGATGTTTTAATAAGTCTCGAATTTCTTCAAGTAATCCTTCTTTTGCATCTACTGCTGGTCCAGTAATTATAACTTTTTCTTTTTTCTTACTCTGGAATTTCAACATTCCTTTTACAACCATAAAAATAGAGAAAGCTATAATAATAAAGTCAAAGATTGATTGGATAAATTTCCCATACATCACTTCAGCACTTCCAACTTCAAACATCTGTGCTGATAAATCAACCCCCCCAATTAATATACCAATTAATGGAGTAATAATATCTGATACGAGAGAAGATACCATATTACCGAATGCCGCTCCAATTACTACTGCTACAGCTAGGTCTAAAACATTTCCTTGTAATGCGAAATTTTTAAAAGCCTGTAACATTTTTTATCCTCCTTGTATAATTTAGGTATCTAATGACAACAAACAGGTGGAATGAAAGTACCTGTAGAAGATATATGATAAAATAGTATAAAAATAGGATGCGATAGAATGAAGAAACAAAAGAAGAAAGAAGTATCTGTGAATATAAAACTGTTATTACTTATTCTTATGTTGCCAGTTGCTATGACAATTTTCGTGTTAACAAGTGTTTACTGGGGAGATATCAAAAGACTTCCCATTACTTCCGTATTGACAGAATCATTAAAGGAAGTACCAAAAAAGTTGATTGATATAGATATCCCAAAAAAGTATATACCAATTTATAAAAAAGCAGCCAAAGAATACGGGATTCCATGGACATTACTCGCTGCACATCATCGAATTGAAACTAGATTTTCAACCATGGATCCACTTCTTTCACCAGTAGGTGCAGAAGGACATATGCAGTTCATGCCTTGTACATTCGTCGGCTGGCAGCATCCTAGTTGTTCAGGTCTAGGAAAAGGTGCTATTTCAGATGATGATAAAACAAACCCCGATGTTATTGCTAAGTACGGAGGATATGGAATTGATGCCAATGAAGATGGTAAAGCGGATCCTTATCAAATTGAAGATGCTATGTTTAGTGCTGCGAACTATTTAGCAAATAATGGGGCATCTACGGGAGATCTTGAACGTGCAATATTCATGTACAATCGTAGTGATGAGTATGTGGAAGATATCCTTTATTATTACCACATGTACGAAGAAGAGTGAAGCAAGGTGGGACGAGCATTATTTTCATCATAAAAAAGAGTCGTTCTCATTTGAACGACTCTTTTTTTAAAAAGATTATTACCTTACAGCTTTTAAAATAAAGCTTACGACAATAATTAAAATAATTGCCCCAATAAGGGCAGGAATAAGTTGGATGCCAGCGATTACTGGTCCAACGGTAAATAACCCGATTTCTCCGCCAATCCAAGCACCAACAATACCAGCAACAATGTTACCAATGAATCCACCAGGCAAGTCTTTCCCTAGAATTAGTCCTGCTACCCAACCTACAATACCACCAATAATAAGATATAAAATGAGTTCCATTTTCGTCATCTCCTGTTCAATAATTGTGATGTTTCTTACTAACCATAGATTTGCTTTAACCATAGTTTTAAACTATCGTATTTCTTCCTCTTATTATATGTATGAAAAGTGTTTGTGATTTAGAATTAATCACCATCGAAATGTTCTTCTAATAACGGTTAACTTGGATTAAAAATTAAGTGAAAATTCCATGTCATTTTTTACGTGATTCGTCATAAAATAATCTAAGAATGTGCAATTATTGTCGTTAGTTGTCTTAATAAAGGTTAATAAAATTAAAAGAGAGGTTGTTGGGATGGATCGAATAAAGATGAAAAAACTCAATAAACAGGCATTCTGGTTTATGGTTATTAACACGGTATTTATATTTAACCTGGCTTTTGACATCTTTCAATTCTATGTGAATAAATAATCTGTCTATCTTCGTATTAAATAACACATTTTCTTCAAATGCCACATAGTGAGTATTAAATATCTGGGAAAGTTAAATTGAAAAATGGACCGTAACCAACCAATCTCTATACCACGATGAGTTATCTGTTTTAAAAATAGGAAGGTAAACTCCCTAAATGGATGCGTTACTTCAATTTGAAGTAGCGCATCTTTATTTTGACGTCATTAATCATGGAGGGTATAAGTAAAAGGTATTGGTAACTTCAGATGTAATATTAACCGTTACGATCCAACAGGATATAACAATTAATTATATTGTCAGTATATCTAATTAGTTACGTATTCTATTGTTCAATGAGTCATCGTTTTAACTAATGCACCATTAAGACGTTAGATTGTAGATTTAGTGAGGATTCAAGTAATATAAGAATAAAGGTGAATTTTATGTATCATACAAATCCTATTCTTTTATACGATGGAAGCTGTGGTTTTTGTCAACGTTCTGTGCAATTTATCCTACAACATGAACGTAGTGAAACGATTTATTTTGCACCACTTCAAAGTGAACTTGCAAATAAAATTAAAAAAGAACACCCACAACTGCAAAACATTGATTCAATTGTCTTTGTTAAGGGAAAAGAAGTATTAGTGGAGTCTGATGCAGCATTAGCACTTACAGCGTATTTGAATGCTCCCTACCACATGGCACTATATGCACGATTTGTTCCAAGATTCTTCCGTAACTATGTTTATCGATTCGTAGCAAAATACCGACATCGTTTGATGCGGAATAACGATGCGTGTTTATTGCCGTCAGCACAACAACGGAAACGGTTTTTAAGTTAGCAAAGGAGATATGCACACATGTTTTTAGAAGAAAATAATGCAATTCGAAAAGAGTTATTTCAATCAATTGAGGGATTATCTGAAAAGCAGTTCAACACAACCCCATCAAATGGATCATGGTCTCCTAAACAAATTTTTGAACATCTTGTACGTATGGAGACTGTCATTGCAACTAATATTGCAAGAGAACTTAAAAATCCTAAAAGTACAAAGTCTATGAAAAAACCTATCTTTATAACAACTTCACGACTTTTAAAAGTAGAGGCACCTGGTTATACAACACCAACTGAAGACTATAAATCAAAAGAGGAGATGAAAAAAGCACTTCATGAATCACGACTATTCTTATTAGATGTCTATGAATCTAGCCCTAAAGAAGCATTTCGTGAAAAATCTTTCAAACATCCTATTTTTGGTAAGGTACCGTTGATTCAATGGTTCCCGTTTGTAGGATTGCATGAAAAACGTCATTTAAAGCAATTGCTAAAAATAATTAAAATGATCTAAGGTCATAATGAATACTTATCACATCCTATAATTTTTATGTAATTTACTTATAAACTAGATTACGTTATGATTAGAAATGGAGAAAAGAAGCTAGTAATATATTAAAGCCTTTTCAAAAGATTAAAGGAGGAAAAGACATGGCAAAGAGTAACTTGCACAATAGCCGTACTTCTTTCGAATTAAACGGTAAAAAGTATAACTACTACCGATTAGCAGCGTTAGAAGAGGCAGGGATCGCAAATGTTTCCCGACTTCCTTATTCAATTAAAGTATTACTTGAGTCCGTTTTACGCCAACACGACGGATATGTTATCAAAGATGATCACGTAGAAAAATTGGCAAACTGGGGTAAAGACGTTGATCCTGAAGCGGAAGTACCGTTTAAACCTTCACGTGTTATCCTTCAAGATTTCACTGGTGTGCCAGTAGTCGTTGACTTAGCAGCACTTCGCTCAGCAATGGCTAAAATGGGTGGAGACCCAAACAAAATCAACCCAGCTATTCCAGTTGATTTAGTTATTGACCACTCAGTTCAAGTAGACAAATACGGTACATCCGATTCACTTCGCATTAATATGGAGTTAGAATTCGAACGTAATGCAGAACGTTACCAATTCCTTAGCTGGGCTCAAAAAGCTTATGACAACTACCGTGCTGTTCCACCAGCAACAGGTATCGTGCATCAAGTAAACTTAGAGTATTTAGCAAACGTTGTTCATGCAGTAGAAAATGCAGATGGTTCATACGAAACGTATCCAGATACATTAGTAGGTACTGACTCACATACAACAATGATAAATGGTATCGGTGTTCTTGGATGGGGTGTTGGTGGAATAGAAGCTGAGGCAGGTATGCTTGGTCAACCTTCATACTTCCCAATTCCTGAAGTTATCGGAGTTAAACTAACAGGTGACCTTCCAAACGGCACTACAGCTACCGACTTAGCACTTAAAGTAACTGAAGTATTGCGTAAAAAAGGTGTAGTAGGTAAATTTGTTGAGTTCTTCGGAGCTGGCGTAACAAAACTACCACTTGCTGACCGTGCGACAATTGCTAACATGGCTCCTGAGTATGGAGCAACATGTGGTTTCTTCCCAGTTGACGAAGAAGCACTTGCATATATGCGTTTAACTAGTCGTGATGAAGAACACATCCAAGTAGTAAAAGAATATTTATCTGCAAATGGTATGTTCTTTACAGTTGATAATGAAGATCCAATCTATACAGACGTTATAGAACTTGATTTATCTACTATTGAACCAAATATGTCAGGTCCTAAACGACCACAAGATTTAATTCCTTTGTCTCAAATGAAACTTGAGTTCAACAAAGCGGTTGTAGCTCCTCAAGGCAACCAAGGATTCGGTTTATCTAAGAAAGAATTCAAAAAATCTGCAACAGTTACACTAGATGGCAAAGAAGTGGAAATTCCTACAGGTGCTATCGGAATTGCAGCAATTACATCTTGTACGAATACTTCTAATCCTTTCGTTATGATAGGTGCAGGTCTTGTTGCCAAAAAAGCAGCTGAAAAAGGTTTACGTCCACCAGCATTTGTGAAAACCTCACTTGCTCCGGGTTCAAAAGTAGTAACAGGTTACTTACGTGACGCTGGTCTTCTTGAGCCACTAAGTGCTGTCGGATTTGACTTAGTTGGATACGGTTGTACAACTTGTATCGGTAACTCAGGTCCAATGCTTCCTGAAATCGAACAAGGTATTATTGATAACGATCTGCTAATTACTTCTGTACTATCAGGTAATCGTAACTTTGAAGGGCGTATTCACCCATTAGTAAAAGGGAACTATCTCGCTTCACCACCACTTGTTGTTGCTTATGCATTAGCAGGTACGGTAGATATCGACCTTCAAAACGAATCACTTGGAAAAGACCAAGCTGGTAACGATGTATTCTTTGCTGACATTTGGCCTTCAACTGAAGAAATCAAAGAAGTAATGCTTAAGACCGTTACACCTGAATTGTTCCGTAGCGAATATAAACGTGTTTTCGATGAAAATGAGCGATGGAATGCAATACAAACACCAAATGATTCCTTGTATACATTTGATGAAGATTCAACATATATTCAAAATCCTCCATATTTCGAAGGATTATCTATTGAACCAAGTGACATTCAAACATTAGCTGGCCTTCGTGTTGTTGCGAAATTCGGAGATTCAATTACAACAGACCATATTTCACCAGCGGGTGCGATTGGGAAAGATACACCTGCAGGTAAATACTTGCGTGAACGTGGAGTAGAAGTACGTGACTTTAACTCATATGGTTCTCGTCGAGGTAGTCATGACGTGATGATGCGTGGTACGTTTGCTAACATTCGTATTCGTAACCAAATTGCTGCAGGTACAGAAGGTGGATTTACCACTTACTGGCCAAACGGTGAAATCATGGCAATCTATGATGCTGCAATGAAATATCAAGAAGATGGTACTGGCTTAGTTGTTTTAGCAGGTAAAGATTACGGTATGGGATCTTCACGTGACTGGGCAGCAAAAGGTACGAACTTACTTGGCATTAAAACTGTTCTCGCTGAAAGCTACGAACGTATTCACCGTTCTAACTTAGTGATGATGGGTGTTTTACCTCTTCAATACTTAGCAGGTCAAAGTGCAGAAACACTTGGCTTAACAGGAAAAGAAGAAATCAGCGTTAGTATTGCTGAAGGAGTAAAACCTCGTGATATCCTAAAAGTTACTGCAAAAGCTGAAGATGGATCTGTGAAGGAATTTGATGTTCTTGCACGTTTCGATTCAGAAGTTGAAGTTGATTACTATCGTCATGGTGGTATCTTACCAATGGTACTACGTGATAAATTGAAAAACTAAAATTTTTATGAGAAGACTGTCCTTATGGGCAGTCTTCTTTTCATTTATTAGAAAGATATTACTGTTAAGCTCTTCTGCTCGCTATGTACAACATTGCGACTTTCGCACGTCAACCAAAATCAAAAATACGATATCCCCATTGATTGAAGGGGCGTCGGACGCAACCCCCCCTCGCAAGATTGCCTGTATGGGGCCCTTAGTGAAGCGAACGTTACTTCACTAAGGGGCCTTTATTCTTCAGGTTATGATGCAAATGCAGTAAGTTTGCCGTCCGAAGCGACCTGGAAAACGAAGGCGATACAGTTGGGAAACCCTTTTACTAACACTCTAATTATTAGTAATTGATTAAAATGAGCGGGTGTAAATTGCCCGGTTTTTCTTAAAACATAAGAATGAATATAAAATCGAAGTGCCATGAACCCCGTGTTCATGGTGTTTTTAGTATATGGAGAGTAACATGCTAAACCGAAATGCCTTAGATGTGACTCTCGTTAATTCGATTAATGTGAAGTTGTGATTTTCTTTTTTAGAAACGCAAGTTTCCTCTCAGTCTAGTGAATTTTGTTCAGTGATATATCCTTTTTTAGTAATATTTGGATTTCACATCAAAAATCGGCCTATTTAAATATAGGTGTGGGTACTTTCATTTTACAAGATAGGACGTTTTTATATTTATTTTTTACACTATTATCACTGTTGATTTTTAAATGAAGAATGATTGTAGTGAAAGG
>NZ_ALJG01000288.1 GCF_000286315.1 Paenisporosarcina sp. TG20
TAGGGGTGCGAAACTTAAGTAACTATCGTTTCTTAACAAATGAAAGATGCTACTTGACTAAAACTACAAGAGATGAAACTTTTAGATATAGCGCGTGTTCAAAAAGGAGGTGAAAAATAGCAAAAATGTTTGAGGAAGAAAATCGCTGGTTTGTTTCTAGATTGCTCGGTGCCAAGTCGGCACGTGATGACCCTAATATTATAAAAATGTTTCTATCAACTTCAATTATATATACTTAAATTTTCGTATCATTGTGAATCTTCAAAACAATTATTTTTCTGGTAATAATAAATTTTCTGGATTTTTATAAAAACGTTAAGTAATATTTAAATGGAATATGATTGGAGTGTTATTTTATTGAATCAGAACTTTGAAGAACAAATATTAAATTGGTTTAACCATTTTCACGCGCACCCGGAAATAAGTTTTAAAGAGTTTGAAACCACCCAAACTATTGCAACTATTTTAGATGAACTTGGTATTACATATCGGCGCTTCTCCGATGTTACTGGACTAATTGCAGAATTTGGGGAAGGCGATGAGGTGATTGCTGTTCGTGCAGATATTGATGCGTTATGGCAAGAGGTAGACGGTGTTCCGAAAGCAAATCACTCATGTGGACACGACGCTAACATTTCCATGGTTCTTGGAGCATTATTATATTTGAGAAATCAATCTACCACAAAAAAATACCGCTTTATTTTTCAGCCCGCTGAAGAAAAAGGTAATGGTTCTCTTGCAATGATCGAGCGCGGAGCACTAGAAGGGGTTACCCACTTATTCGGTGTTCACCTCCGACCTGTGGAGGAACTTGCACACGGTCAAGTCGCACCTTCAATCTATCATGGTGCCGGTATATTCTTAGAAGGTAAAATCAATGGTGTAGACGCACATGGAGCTAGGCCACATCAAGGTAAAAATGCCATTGACGTTATTGTTGCTTTACACCAATTCGTCAAATCAATTTACATATCTCCATTTGAATCACATTCTGCGAAACTTACAAAAATAGTTGCAGGAGGTGAAAATCTAAACATTATTCCAGGTGTAGCAGAGTTTGGCATTGATGTTCGTGCACAAAAAAATGATGTTCTGCTTAAAATCAGAGATCGTATCGATGCAGGCATTGAGGGTTTAGAAAAACTTTATAACGTCAATATCGAATGGAAGTGGACGGATTTTACTCCAGGAGCAGAAGTTTCTGAAGAAGCAGAATCAATTGCAGAACAAGCAATTCGTGAAGTTTTAGGACCTGAATCCACTGCGCCACCCGTGATAACATCAGGAAGCGATGACTTTCACTTCTATACAATAAAAAATCCACAATTAAAAGCTACCATGATTGGTGTAGGAGCCGATCTCACACCTGGGTTACACCATCCAAATATGACTTTTAACAAATCTGCACTTGATCTAGGATCCCGCATACTTGCAAAAACTCTGATGAAAGCATGAAGAATGGAAAAAATCATTTTTAAAATACAAAGGAGTCTCACATATGAAAATTACAGCAATCCACATCTATGCTATACATTTACCACTTCACATTCCTTTCGTCATAAGCTACCACACTTACACGTATATGCCTTCAATTATTGTGAAAATTGAAACTGACGAAGGTTTTATTGGTTACGGTGAAGCTGTGGCAGACGAACATGTGACAGGAGAATCGTGGGAAAGTACCTATCAAATTATAAAAAATACATTAGCACCTGCTGTAATGGGTAAAAATCCAATGGAAATAGAAAAATTACACGACATTATGAACCTTGCCATATACACAGCTCCTACTGCAAAAGCTGCAATAGATATCGCATGCTTTGATATTGTTGGAAAAAAAATACAGCAACCAGTATACCAACTAATCGGTGGACGTTATCATGACGAGTTTCCTATTACCCATGTCTTAAGTATTGCTGAACCTGAAGTAATGGCGAACGAAGCTGCTTTACAGGTTGAGAAGGGTTACAAATCCTTCAAAATGAAAGTAGGAACAAGTTTCCAACAAGATGTTAAGTGTGTTAAAGCTGTTCGGGCAAGAGTCGGTGATGGTATCGCCATTCGTGTGGATGTAAACCAAGGTTGGCACAACAGCGCCACAACTCTTGTTGCATTAAGCCAATTGCAAGATTGCAATCTTGATTGGATTGAACAACCAGTAATGGCTGATGACATTGATGGTATGGTGGAAATAAAATCTAAATCATTAATTCCATTGATGATTGATGAAGGATTAAAAGGAACACGTGAAATGCGGGAAATTATCCAAAAAAGAGCTGCGGATAAAGTGAATATCAAACTAATGAAGTGCGGTGGAATTTACCCTGCTGTTAAACTTGCACATCAAGCAGAATTAGGCGGCTTCGAGTGTCAAGTTGGTTCAATGGTTGAATCATCTATTGGATCAGCAGCAGGTTTTCATGTAGCTTTTTCAAGAAAAAATGTTACAAGCGTAGAACTAACAGGTCCATTGAAATTTTCAAAAGATATTGGAAATTTAGCTTATGATGTCCCTTATATTCGATTAACGGATAAACCTGGATTAGGTATAGAAATAAATGATGAGATACTATCCGAATTAACCTTATTTCAAGATGTAGTCCGTTAATGGAATACAGAGCTAAATAAACCAAGTTAATTCGAAATATTTACTTGGATCATCCCATATAATAGTTAGTTACATTCACTATCAATTTAATTGATTTACTAAAGTACTAGCTAGGTAGTTTCAGATAAATTAGTTTTTATTAATGTACGTCCTTTGTTTCAGTCTAAATTTACAAATTGATTATTTCACGTAAAGAGGGTGTTAATTTGAAGAGAAGATTATCACAGTCAGGATATGAGTTCCTTAAAACTGAACTTAGTCATTTAGAAAGTACGGGTAATTTAAAAGAAGGACAATCGAAGGAATTAATGGGCTTATATGATTCCCCGCGTTCACAGATAAAATCATCAAGGATTAAAATGAACTCTGTACAAATCTTAACCTTAATAGGGGGGATCCTAATAGGATTAGGAATCCTTAGTTTTGTAGCAAGTAACTGGTCAGAACTTACAAAATTAACAAAGTTCTCGATTCTATTAGCAACGCTGGTCGTATTCTATTTAATGGCATTTTCATTAGAAAAAAAGAACCCCTATTTATCTAAAGCCTTTTATTATATAGGAGCGTTTGCTTATGGGGCTGAGATATTCTATATCGGTCAAATGTTTCATTTAGGTGGAAACATTGAAGATGCCTTCTTAATGTGGGGGATCGGCATATTTCCTTTAGCGATGTATTTAAAGGATAATCTCTTAAAAGGGGTAAGTATATTATTCGTCTATACCTTTATTGAATTTAAGTTTCTTTTAGCAGAAGGGGCACTAGTATATGGGGCAATACTGATTATTCCTATACTATTCGCATTCGGCTATTATATTATGAAAAACAATCATTACATACTAGTAGTAAACTTTATACTTCTCTATCAGTTTATTGAGATGAATGTTATGTTCACAGAAAACTGGATTGGTTATTTACCTATTGTAGTCATACCAGTGTTATTTGCTCTAAATCATTTTGTGATGAATAACACCAAAGAGTTGATGATTTTAAACTTTTTCTTATTATATCAATTTATTGAAATGAAGTTTGTATTAAAACCACTAGAACAAGAACAGTTCCCTTATGTAGCTTTGCTATTACTCCCTTTACTATTCTATATAGGGCATAAGCTAATGAATAAGTCAAAACCATTATTCATTATAAATTTCTTTTTCGCACTGCAATTAACCGCCTATCTGTTTTACTATTTCAAATTTGAAAACTTAACAATCATTGCATTATTTTACTTTACTCTATGGATGGTACTAACATATTTTCAGCATCCTGATTACAGGAAGTTCATGAAGTTTGTAGGAACATTTATGCATTTCCCTACAGCTCTAATTCTATCATTTCCTATTACATGGTATATGTTATTTTATGAAGATGTTCAATTTTACGAGAATGCACCAGATTCAAATGCATTAATCGCTTCTATTGTTTTTTCTATCCTCTATTTGATTTATGCACTGTCGCTAGTAAAAAGCGAAAATTTATATGGCATTGCAATCGTATCAATATTTGTCTTACGTTTCTACGTAGATTTGTCACTAGCGTTTATGGATAAATCTATTGCTTTTATCATTGGTGGAATCTTATTGCTAAGTCTAGGCTATTGGTTTGAGAAGACCCGAAGAAGGGAGATGGGTAAGAATGAAGAGCTTATCAAATAATAAACTGTTCATTATCTCACTTACACTTCCTATCATATTGCTGCTGAGTATGACCGTGAAACCACTTATTACAATCTACTTTGGGGAGACAGTCAAGCTACAAACAGTACCTTTTGACCCGAGAGATTTATTCTACGGGGATTATGTTGATTTAGACTTTGAAGCTGAAAATATACCGATTAATATAGTAGAAAATTCTTTAAGAAAGACACTTGATAACAATACATCAGGTAGTTATTCTAGAGATGACTTAAAGGTGTACGTTGTTTTAGAACAAAATAACATAACTGGTGTCCACGATGTTATAAGTGTTAGTGCTAAAAAGCCAAAATCAGGCACTTATATTAAAGGTATCAGTAGCCCGTATATACATGAGAACAAATTGACGGTGTCAATTCCGATAGAAAAGTACTATTTAGCTGAGAATACTGGTACACAATTAGAAGAAGCTTCATCAAAAGGTCAATTAATCGCAACAATCAAAGTGTATAATGGTTATTCTATACTAAGAAGTGTTGAGTAAAATTACAAAAAAAAGAAGCAAATCACCTAATAAAATTAGTGTGAAATGCTTCTTTTTTTCATGATTTAAAACGTACTTGGTATTTTATAGTCTATTGATTTACTTTTTATCTAGATTGAGATGTTTCTAATTCCTTTGGAAGATATTCCTTAGGTGTTCTAGTATCTTGAAGCCAACAAGCGACCGTATGCTCTCCATCTACGACCGTATCCTCAGGTGTAAAGCTATGGCACACTTTCATCGTATGTGGACACCTTGCAGCAAACGCACACCCCTCCCCAATTGTAGCTAAATCAGGAGGTGACCCGGGAATTGGCAATAGGGGAACGGTCCGATCATCGTTCAACTTAGGCATTGATTTTAATAATCCTAATGTATACGGATGTTGGGGATTATAAAAAATTTCATCCAGCGTTCCTTGTTCAACTATTTTACCTGCATACATAACAGCGACTCGGTCGGCCATATTCGCAACTACCCCTAGGTCGTGTGTTATTAAAATAATGGCTGTATCCATTTTCTTTTGCAAGTCTTTCATTAGATCTAAAATCTGTGCTTGAATTGTAACATCAAGCGCAGTTGTAGGTTCATCTGCAATTAAGACTTTAGGATTACAAACGAGCGCCATGGCGATAACAACACGTTGTCTCATGCCACCCGAAAAATTATGTGGGTAATCTTCTAACCTAGCTTCCGCACTTGGAATACCAACTAACTGCAACATCTCTAATGCACGTTCACGCGCTTGCGCTTTCGATAACTTTTGATGTTTTTGTAAGCCTTCCATAATTTGTTTTCCAACTTTCATCGTTGGGTTTAATGATGTCATTGGATCTTGGAAAACCATAGAAATTTCGGCGCCTCGTATTTCTTGCATATCCTTAATTGAAACGTTCAATAAGCTTCTATCTTCATAAACAATATCGCCTTTTGTAACTTCTGTATTATTTTTTGGCAATAAACGCATAATCGATCTAGCTGTGACCGATTTTCCTGACCCCGATTCGCCAACAATTGCAAGTGTTTCACCTTTTTTCAAACCAAAGGTAACTCCTCTTACAGCAGTAACTCTACCGGCTTGGGTCTTAAATGACACATGTAAGTTATCAACTGATAGTATATTACTCTTCATTATGGACCCTCCCCTATTTTCTCATTTTCGGATCAAGTGCATCACGTAATCCATCTCCAAGTAAATTAAAACAAATCATAATTGAACTAATGATTATAGCCGGATAAATTAACTTATATGAAAAGAATCGCATTGATTTATAACCATCTTCAATTAACACACCTAGAGAAGCTAGTGGGGCTTGTAAGCCAAGGCCTATAAAACTTAAGAATGCTTCAAAGAAAATAGCCGTAGGAATTGTAAACATAACAGTAACAATTACAGGACCCATAACGTTGGGCAATATATGCTTCCAAATAAGTCTTGGATTAGATGCACCGAGTGTCCTAGAGGCTAACACAAATTCTTGTCCTTTTAATTGTAATACTTGTCCGCGTACAACTCTTGCCATACCAACCCAACCGGTGATAATCATTGCTAAAATTATTGATCTTACACCAGGTTCTAAAATGAGGATAAAGAGGATAATGATGATTAAGTTCGGTATCCCAATAAGCACCTCAATAATCCGTTGCATAATATTGTCAACGCGACCACCGTAAAATGATGAAATGCCTCCATAAATTACACCAATAATTAAATCTAGTGCAGCAGCAACTAAAGCGATGAAAAGTGAAATTTGGGTCCCTTTCCAAACTCTAGTCCATAAATCTCGACCAAACTCATCAGTTCCGAACCAATAGTTCACTTGAACGTCTCTTTCAGTGTATTGGTCTACTCCATTCGAATCAGTTCCATTTAAACCCAACCACTCTAATCCTTGTACTTTAGGTGGTAAGTTAGAATGAGCAAGATTTTGACTTCGGTAAGTATACTCGTTTAAACTAGGGCCAATAATCGCTGTTGCTATTAAAAGAAGTAGCAACACGAGCGAAATCATTGATCCTTTATTTTTTGCTAATCGCTGAAAAGCCTCTCGCCAGAATGATACTGCGGGTGTGCCAATCTCCTCACTCTTCCCTATATCAAGTGGGGCCTTTACAAACAAATCTTCTGTTACTTCATTTGATTTCGAGGTTTCTTCAACTGAATTTTTCATCCTGCTTCCCCCTTATAACTAATACGGGGATCTAAAAATCCGTAAAGAATGTCGACAAGGAAAATAACAATTATAAATAATGCACTATAAAATATGGCAATTCCCATAATTACGCTATAATCAAGAACTATTATCGATAACGTAAACTGTTCCCCGAGACCCGGGACCGCAAATATTTTTTCTATAACTAATGTCCCTGTCATAATTGCAACGGCAAGTGGACCTAACATCGTTACAACTGGAATCAGTGCATTTCGAATAACATGTTTAACAATTACTTGTTGTTCGGTTATTCCTTTTGCCCTAGCAGTGATTACATAGTCTTGCCCAATCACTTCCAACATCTCACTCCGTATAAACCTTGCAACTGTTGCTATCACTATTACGGACAATGCAAACGAAGGTAAAATGGTGCTGGAATATCCTTCCCAGAGAGCTACAGGCAGCCATTCCAACTTTACTCCAACGTAATATTGAAGTAATGCCGCAAAAACAAAAGAAGGAATCGACATACCTAAAACGGCTAACGTAACAGAACCATAATCAAAAAGAGTATTATGTTTTAATGCTGAAACAATACCCAGTATTAAACCGATGATTGATCCAAAGATTAGAGCTTGTAACCCAAGAAAAGCAGAAGGACCAATTCGTTCACCAATTATACTTGATACAGATCTACCTACATTCTGGAAGGAATAGCCTAAATCACCTTGCACCAAGTTTCCAAGGTAACGTATATATTGAATCCCTAATGGTTGATCAAGTCCGTATTTAGCATTTAATACTAAAAGTTGTTGATTTGTTAATTTTTCGGGATTTGTAAATGGTGTTCCCGGGAGAAGTTGCATGAGAAAAAAAGTTATAGTAACTATTACAAAAAGAGTAACTAACATAAAGCCTATTCTTTGGACTAGGTATCTCTTCATACCAACACTCCTATTCTATAAGATGCATAAACCTCTTGATGAAAAAAGCGCCTGATAGCACTACACTGGTACTGAAAGAACCGTATTGCGAAAGCATCTCTCGCCTGAGGATCTGAAGCTTAGGTGCTAGCTGGCGCTTCGCAGCTATAATTAGCTGTAACTGAATAAAAGAAAACTTCTGTGAAACTTTTATATTTTCTTATATGTAGAAAAAATACGAGGGTGCCATTAAATGGCTACACCTCGTACTTAAAGCTGTAAACCTATAGATTATTCTTCAATCGTAGTCCACTTGAAAGTAAATGCAGCCCCAGTTGGGTGAACAAGTAGATTTTTAATCTTACTTCTCATTAATACCGCTGTACCTTCTTGGTAAAGTGGAGCAATTGCTGCATCTTCTTCTAATAGAATCTTTTCAAGGTCTAAAAGCATTACATATCGTTTAGAAAGGTCTGTTTCATTTCTAGCTTCTGTAACTAGTGCATCTAAATCAGGATTGTGATAATCCATACGGTTGGCAGATCCGCCTTTAAGCCACATATCTAGGTACGTCATTGGATCACTGTAATCTGGACCCCATGAAGATAGGGACATATCATACTCGATAGCCTTTTCAATTTCTAGACGTTGTGCAAAAGGAACAGCCTTAATTTCCATCTTGAATCCTGGAAGATTGTCTTCTAGTTGTGCTTGAATATATTCAGCCACTTTTTTATGATCATCTGAATCTGCAATATTAATGGATACTGTAACTTCAGTCTGACCAGTTTCTTTTAAGCCTTTTGCCCAAAGTTCTTGAGCTTCTTCAACTGTTCCTGTATTAAAGTCTCCATTAAGATCTCGGTAGTCTTTACCTTCAGGTGATTTAAAGAACCCAGATGGAACGACTCCATTTAAAGGTGTAGAACCGTCCTTTAAAATTATATCTGTTAAATCTTGTTTTCCAATTGCCATATTAACGGCTTTACGAATATCTTTGTTTCCTAATACAGGATGATTATGATTGAAACGAAGGAAAATTATTTCTGGTTCTAGTATAGTATCAAAGTTTTCATCAGTTTTATATTGATCCACTAAAGCTGAAGTTAACTCTACACGATCTACTTTATTCGTCTCATACAGGTTAACACCTGTTGACGAATCTTTTACAACATATACATTTACATTGTCCAATTTAACTGAGTCTTTATCCCAGTAGTTTTCATTTTTTTCATATTTCCAACCTTGGTCATGTGTCCATTCAACTAATTTGAATGGTCCATTGTATAAAATCCCATCAAATTCAAGAGCATATTGATCGCCTAACTCTTCAACGAATTTTTGGTTTTGAGGTAAGAATGTTGGGAATGTCAATAATGTTTGGAATAAAGGATTTGCACTTTCTAACGTAACTTCAAGTGTTTTCTCGTCAATAGCTTTAATCCCAAGCTCATCTGCATCTTTTTCTTCATTCATTATCGCTTCTGCATTTTTAATTCCAGCAGTTACGAACATAAATGCATAAGGACTATTTTCTTTCATTACACGTTTCCACGCATATTCAAAATCTTGTGCTGTAACAGGATCTCCATTACTCCACTTTGAATCACGTAATGTAAACGTGTGTACCACTTTATCTTCACTTTCTACGTGTTCACTTGCTAAGGCTTTAATCGGCAAGTTATTCTCATCTTGGCGATATAATCCTTCATTTACATTGTTTAATACAGTAAACGCAATACCATCATGCGCTTTTGTAGAATCTAACGTAGGAATATCAGCTGATGCCGTCATATTTAGGGATTGGTTTGCTACAACATTTCCCTCAGTATCCGTTGTTTCTTCTTCATTTGAAGAATTGAAGTTACACCCGGATAAAATTAGCGTAAATACTAATAAAGACATAAATATTGAATTTTTAATTTCTCTTTTCATAATCTTGCCCCTTTTTTTCTATTTTGAATTGATTATAGTTGCTATTATTATATTAAGCAACCAAATTTCGAAAATTTTAAATATTTAAAAACTTATTTTCTTTATGGTATCTTGAAGATAAGAGAAAGGAAAGTGTCTATGAAATTTAGAATTGTGTTATTTTTTACTTCAATAATAACATCCTTTTTTATTACTTACTTAATTCACCAAACTTTGAGCCTATATAAATGGATAGATTCGCTTTTTTTAGTCGGCCTCTTGCTTATAGTCACTTCTGCAATTTTATTATTAATAGAAGGACAATTTTTCACCGCGTTTATTAAAAGTTGTAAACACTTTTTTTCTCGGGTCAATCGGAAAGAACAAGTTATACGAGAAAGTGAAATGCGTTCAAATCATACTGCTAGTTACCAAAATAAATTTCCATCTCGTAGATTTTTCTTTGAAATAGGTATTCTATTTTGTGTTGTGAGTTTTGTGGTATCCACCACTGTTTATTATTTTGGAAGATGACTCATAAAGTTTTTGTATGCAAAACCTTTAACCTGATCTTCTGAGTATTTCTTTAAAAGTTCATTTAGTAAATTTTGTTGCATTGAAGCATCTTCTAAATTCACTATTTTCTTAGCGATACCATCAAAATCAGAACCGAGACCAATATTTTTTTCTCCACCTAGTGAACAAAAATGATCAATATGTTCTATTAAATGGACAATCGTTACATTTTCACTATCTTTCACGAACTCTGGACAATACACCATATGGACCATTGCGTCCTTTTTAAACATTGCTGTGGCTTGTTCATCTGAAAGGTTTCTAACATGATTTCTGATAGATTTTGCGTTCGAATGACTAGCAACTGGATATTTTGCTACCTGCAGGACATCCCAAAAAGCTTTTTCACATAAATGGGAAACATCTGTAAGCATCTTGTGTTCATTATTAAATACAATGATTTCTTCTCCAAATGAAGTTAGACCAGCACCACGTTTCTCTCCAGCACCATCAGCGGCTAGATTAGCATTATTCCATGTAAGACCGACTGAGCGAACACCTAATTGATACAAAATAGAGAGCTTTTTCAAATCATTCCCAATAGCATCAACTCCTTCAAGTGTTAGTAATGCACCGATTTCATTCTCTTTTAAATCTGCAATGTCTGACCAATCTTTTATTAGTTTCATATCTGAATTTTCTGCGAGTACATTTGTATAAAAGTAATGGATTTGGTCTAGTGCTGCTTGGAACTTTTGGTCGGATTTAACATGAGGATAAATAAAAACTGCGAACGCTTGTACTTTTACATCGCCTATTTGCAGTCTTTCCTTATTCGTATCTAGTTCAATTGCATCTTTAAACTTCAATCTCCCATTTGATTCATAAAGTTTCAACAATACATCGCAATGCAAATCTATTACTTTCAATTTATCCATCTCCTTATTTACATACATGATACTATGTAAATTTTATCTTTCAATAAAAAATTATATTCAACTAGTTAAATACAAGTGTTAAAGTATTTAGAATATTACATTAATAACACAAAATACTCAATGGGAAATTTTTTTCCCTCTCTCAGTCTAAAAAATAATTTAACACCTTCAACTAATACCTGAAATACTATGACCTTCTAGCCCAGTAGTGTAGACAGAAAAAATAAAGCTACTTCAATATATTATTTAAGTCAGAATAATATGAAAATTAATACATATTACCTTTTTTACTAAAGTAAATAATAAAACCATATTAATAATCTAAGTTTAGTTGGCTTAAATTATTATTATACATTTCTGAAAAATAGCTTTACTTTAAAGAGAAGTTGTCATTTAATATAGATTAGTTAGATAATAAATTTAATGGGGGAATAAAGAATGAGAAAGATAATTAAAAATTCATATTTATTAATATCTGTTTTCATGCTACTTATATTGGCAGCATGCGGTAACGATACAACAACTACAGATGGAAACGATTCAGAAGCAGAAAAAACTGATGGACCTGTATCAGCAAAAATTGGTGTAATTTCTTATTTAACTGGACCAGGGGCAGCTTATGGTGAAGCCATTACAAATGGTTTTAATTTGGCTCTAGAAGAAATTAATGAAAAGGGCGAGGTTAAAATTGAACTAGACATCCAAGACTCAGCTGGGAAGCAAGAACAAGCCTTATCCGTTGCTCAAAAGTTAATGAGTTCAGATGATATCGTAGCAATTTTGGGACCAACTTTAAGTACTGAAATGAATGTTGTTGGACCTGAGGCTGATATGAATGGAATTCCAATTATGGGTACTTCCACCACAGCTGCAGGAATTCCTCAAATCGGAGAGTATGTTTTTAGAAATTCATTACCTGAATCTCTAGCAATACCAGCTGCATTGGAAAAAGCAGTTGAAAAATTTGACGCAAAGAGCGTTGCCATCCTATACGGAAATGATGACCTTTTTACAAAATCAGGTTTTGATACAATGAAAGCTGTAGCAGAAGATATGGGACTTGACATTGTTACTATAGAAACATTCCAAAAAGGTCAATCAGACTACAATGCATTACTGACAAAAATTAAAGATCTTAACCCAGATTTAATTTTAGCTTCAGCCCTTTACAATGAAGGCGCGGTCATTATGGATCAGGCAAGAAAAATGGGGATTGAAGTACCTTTCATAGGCGGAAATGGCTTTAACTCTCCACAAGTTATCGAAATTGCTGGTCCCGCTTCAGAGGGATTGATTGTTGCAACTCCATGGTTTGGTGATAAAGAAGATCCAAAAGTTCAAGAATTTGTTGGAAAGTATGAAGCAAAATACGGTAAAAAACCAGATCAATTTGCAGCACAAGCTTATGATGCACTATATATCATGGCTGAGGGCTTAAAGAACGCTGGTGAAGCAGATAGAGACGCACTTCGTGATGCGCTTGCTGAGATTAAAGACTTAGACGGAGTTTTGGGTAAATTCTCCTTTGACGAAGAGGGTGACGTTGTGATGGATCCAACGGTACTCGTGATTAAAGACGGAAAGTTTCAATTATTCGAGTAAGATTAATGAGTTTTTTAAATTACATTTAGGTGCTTAATATTAGCTGGGTTAAGGTGATGTTTGCCTTACCTAGCTTCATTTTTTAAAAATTTCTAGTCCTATCGCACATCATGTATAAAAATTTATAAGTAAGAGGGTGAAATGTCTTGTTGTTAGAGCAACTAATTAACGGAATAACACTGGGAAGCATCTATGCCATTGTTGCACTAGGATTTACACTTGTCTTTGGTGTCCTTGGTATTATCAATATGGCACATGGTGAAATCTTTATGTTTGGTGCTTTTATTGGAGTAATTGTTACTAGTGTAATGGGCTTACCTCTGTGGGTCGCTTTCATCGCAGCCATTGCAGTCACTGCTGTTTTAGGGTATATGCTTGAGCGCATTGCTTTACGTCCACTAAGAGGAAAGCAAGGGGTCTCGCATCTTGCACCATTAATAAGTACAATTGGGGTTTCAATTTTACTTGAAAATCTCTCTCATCATTTATTCGGAGCAGGTAACCAACCTTTTCGTAATGCTTTTGCAGAGATTCAAATCCAAATTGGTTCAATTACCATTTACCTTGTACAAATCTTAATATTTGTTATATCTGTTGCATTAATGCTAGCACTTTCTTATTGGCTTTCAAAAACTAAAGCCGGGAAAGCTTTACGTGCAACTGCAGAAAATTTAGAAACAGCAAGCCTACTTGGTGTTAATACAAAACGAACAATTACTACAACAGTAATTATTGCTTCTGTAATGGGAGGAATTGCAGGTATCTTAGTAGGAATGGCATTTAACTCTGTTAACCCGCAAATGGGATTATCAATGGGGCTTAAAGGTTTAGCAATTATTATTTTGGGTGGTATGGGGAATGTTAAAGGCGCGATGGCAGGTGGATTACTTCTTGGTATTGCTGAAACATTAATTGTTGCCTATGGAGATTCAGGGTATCGTGACGCAGTTGCCTTTATTACAATAATTTTCATTCTTCTATTAAGACCACAGGGACTTTTCGGTAAAAATACCGCTGAGTCAGGAAGGTGATGTCATGTTAGGAGAATTATTAAATCCATATCATTTGCAAATCGTTTCCTTTGTCTTGATCAATATTATTCTAGGAATTAGCATTTACATTACACTATCCTCTGGTCAGCTATCTCTAGGAAATGCTGGATTTATGGGGATAGGAGCTTATACCTCTGCTTTATTAACGATTAATTTTGAAGTACCTATTATACTCGGCATCATTTTGGGTGCATTGGTTGCAGGTATTTTTGGCATTCTAATTGGAATTCCTGCACTTAGGTTATCAGGAGTTTATTTGGCTATAGCCACCTTAGGGTTTGGTGAAGTAATGCGGGTAATCTTTGTAAACTGGGAATCTGTTACTCAAGGGGCAATCGGCTTATCAGGTGTTCCTCATCTAGGTAGAGAAGTATTTAAGACATTAACGGCAATAGGATTTGATCCAGAAATACTGGGATTAAAAAATAATCAATTTATTTATTTAATTGTCGTTAGCATTTTATTACTAATTAATATTTTTATAGTTTGGTTCTTTGTTAGACAAAACAAATCTCGTGTTGGACGGGCTTTTGCAGCCATTAAAATGGACGAGAAAGCAGCAGAATCCATGGGAATAGATATTACTTATTATAAGGTTTTGTCTTTTACCCAAGGAGCTCTTTTAGCAGGTTTCGCAGGGGCCTTATATGCACATGTAATGGCATATATCAGTCCAGCTGATTTTGCTTATCATCGTGCAATAGAAATACTAATCTTTTCAGTATTCGGTGGTAGTGAAGTGATATGGGGTGCTATATTCGGAGCAGCCTTTATGACAATCATGCCAGAAGCATTACGATTTATAAGCGAATACCGTTACATGATTTACGGTGCGATTCTTATCCTCATGATGGCATTCCGTCCACAGGGAATAATAGACGTTTCGCTTTTACAGTGGTTTAAAAAGATAATAAAGTTTAGAAAGGGGACCGACCATGGTACTGGAATTAAAAAACGTCACTAAAAACTTTGGCGGGATCTCTGCATTAACTGATGTTTCTTTCACAATAAATGAGGGTGAAATATTTGGTCTAATAGGCCCTAACGGAGCTGGGAAAACGACGATGTTTAATGTTATTACAAACATGTTTCTCCCCACTTCTGGAGAAATCAACTTTCTTGGAGAAAAAATATCGGGGACTAAACCCCATAAAATAACAGATAAAGGGATTTGTCGAACATTCCAGAATATCCGCCTTTTTTCACAAATGACGGTTCTAGAAAATGTTTTGGTTGGAAGACACTGCCGAAGTAAATCTGGAGTCTTTAGCAGTGTTTTCCGAACTAAATCTCAACAATCAGAAGAAGCGATGACACGTGAAGCCGCAACAGAATTATTAGATTTAGTAGGTTTATCTGACTACGAAGACGTTATAGCAGAAAACTTAGCCTATGGACAACAAAGAAGGCTCGAAATTGCTAGAGCTTTAGCTAGTAACCCGAAACTATTACTATTAGATGAACCAGCTGCAGGAATGAATGAAACCGAAACGGAAAACCTGTTTGATTTAATTAAAGAGGTACAGAAAAAAGGCGTAACTGTATTGTTGATAGAACATGACATGCCTTTTGTAATGAAACTCTGTGACAGAATTACCGTTTTAAATTTCGGCAAGAAACTTGCAGAAGGAACACCAGAAGAAATCCAAAATAACAAGGATGTAATTGAAGCATACCTCGGTTCTGAGGAGGATGATGATCTAGATGCTTAAAATAACAGGTATAGAAACTTTTTATGGAAAAATCCAAGCATTAAAAGGTATAAGCCTTGAAGTAGAACAAGGAAAAGTTGTAACAATTCTAGGTGCAAATGGTGCTGGGAAAACGACTACAATGAAAACAATCTCAGGTTTATTGAAACCGAAACATGGAACTGTTGAGTTCTTAGGAGAAGACATTACAGGATTACGCCCGGATCAACTTCTTAGAAAAGGAATTGCACTTGTCCCTGAAGGTCGTGCCATTTTATCAAGTATGACCGTGATGGAGAACCTTGAAATGGGTGCCTATCATCGGAATGATAAAGATATTAAAAAAGACATTGAAGAAGTGATGACACACTTCCCAATTTTAAAAGAACGAAAAGAACAGCTCGGTGGAACTCTTTCAGGTGGACAACAACAAATGCTTGCTATTGCAAGAGCATTACTTTCAAAACCAAAATTAATATTACTAGATGAGCCCTCCATGGGGTTGGCACCTTTAATTGTTGCAAATATTTTTAAAATAATTAAAGAAATAAACGCCGATGGAACAACGGTCCTTCTTGTAGAACAAAATGCAAAACAAGCTTTGAAGGTCGCAGATTATGGTTATGTTATGGAAACCGGAAAAATAATTATAAACGGTGATGCAAAAGATCTTCTTAAAGATACAAGGATTGTTGAAGCTTATCTAGGAAAAAAATCAAGTTAGTTTTGAATAATTAGACAAAGTAAATACTAGTAATTTTTTCTAATTAACATTAAATTTGGATTGCAACATACTGTACCATGACCTCAAAGACAGCGAAAGAAGTGGCAAGTCACTTCTTTCGCTGTCTTCTTTCATACAGGAAATCTCCCTTCCATGGCTGCCTTACTCCCCCATGCAACTTTCGTACATATAATAAATTGGATTTGGGACCCATTCTAATAATAAGTTGCCCAATCACGGCCCTTTTTGCAACAAATCGTTTTTCACACAAAAATACTAAATCAACATAAGTAACATCAAAATTCCCCATTATGAGACTCGCTCACTTTTTAAGATTGATTTCTCGACCATTTCCAATTGTTAGACCTAACTATTTTGAATATAAAGTTTTGCTTTTTGTCTGTTTTATTGAATTATTATTTCCTTTGTAAAAGAGCTCAGAAAATACTTAAATGCTTAGTATTCTTTTTCATAACGAAATTTAGTTTATGGGCATTTTAAAGGGAAATAATGCTTTGTATGGTTTTCATCTAATCCTCAAATACTAAAGGAGTTAAAAATATAAGTGAAATGGAGGAGGTATTCAGATGAAATTTATTACTTGGGGTGCAATCGGAACAGTTATTTATGCTGTAGTTAGAGGAGCACAAAATGGTACTTTCAAACAATTAACAAAAAATATCCCGAATAAATTAAACGCCCAGAATTTATCACAGATGGCAAAGCCTATGCAGCAAATGACGAAACCTATGGAACAAATGGCGAAACCGTTACAACAGATGACACAACCATTAAAAGGAATGACCAATACCACCAAAAACCCTGTAATGGATAATTTGCCTACCCAGTAATACTTATAATTTCTTCATTTTATAAAACATGCCTGTAGGTAAGCCAATTAAGAAAGGCTTCCTATAGGCATTTCCGTTTGAAAGTACAACCTTTACTACCTTAGCTTCCTTGAAATATTTGTTCTAGAAATCGTAAAAGATATAGTCATCTTTGAAATAATTATCATGGAATTCTCTATAGTTTAACCATGTCAAAGAGTTTAATTCTATCTAGCCTCGATTCTAATGACTTGACCACCACTAAGCAAAGAAAGATCGGCCACATTCATCTTAATCCAATTGCTTTTTCTTAAGTCAGTGTTTCCTCTCTAGGCAAACTAAAAGAGCGTGTTCAAAAAG
>NZ_ALJG01000289.1 GCF_000286315.1 Paenisporosarcina sp. TG20
ACAAAAACTTAGCCCTTAAAAAATTGTTTGATTTAGTGTTGACATACCACGCAGTGACGAGGAGATTGAAGCCGTGCCCGCGGAACGCGTCTGCCTGGAACGGAAATCCACGACTTATAAGAGAAAAATGCGAGTATGGGAACGAAATCGTTCCCATACTCGCATTGATGTTCTAAGAGGACTTTTTCAGTGCCCTCATGTTTATACACCTGTTCTTTAATTTAACTCGCCCTATTTTCTAAACATGTACTCGATCAATCTTATGTTTTTCAATCATTCGTCGTTTTTTTATACTCAATTCTTTCTGGAAAAGTTAATTTTCCTACTTCTTTCATTTTCGGCAACAGAGTACTTTCCTCGTTCTTGAATATATTTCACTTACATATGCTCTATTTTCACTTTTTCAGGATCTTCTACATGATGCTCATTTTTAAAATAAACAAGAAAAAGCTTAATTGACTGTTAGTATAAAGAAGTTATCTTTTGCGTCAGATTTTCAATTAACAAGAAACAAGAAAATCTTCTAAGTAAAATTCTAGTTCTGTTAGCTTCATGACCTCACCCTTTTCGGCAAAATAAAAAGACTAATGAATTATAAAATTCATCAGTCTTTCTAGTACAAATTTACTGGTTTTGAAATCAAGTTTTAGTTTAATTTCTAAGAATTGGTTGATTTACGTATGTCTGCAAACCCAGTCATATCAATGATTAGCTCGCCATGTTCTCTAAGCGAATTTTGTCCGCAATCATTGCAATGAATTCTGAATTGGTTGGCTTGCTTTTTAAGTGATGTACAGTATATCCAAATGTTTTAGAGATGGATTCGTAATTTCCACGATTCCATGCAACTTCAATTGCATGACGAATGGCGCGCTCTACCCTTGAAGAAGTTGTATTAAACTTCACTCCAATTTCTGGGTATAAGACTTTTGTAATTGATCCTAACAATTCAATATCTTCATATACCATGTGTATTGCTTCGCGCAAATACGCGTATCCTTTAATATGTGCAGGAACACCAATTTCTTTAATAACTGCTGTAATAGTTGTATCGATTACTTTACGATTTGTTTTTTGTGGTGGTTGGTTTTGTAATACATTTGAGTTTGTACCAGCCTCTTGTTTGTGACCTGCCACTTGTAAAATTTGATTAACTAAACGATCAAATTCAAACGGTTTAAGCATAAAGTAAGAAGCACCAAGGTCAACTGCTTGTTTCATGACATCTTCTTGGCCAAAGGCAGTAAGCATAATAACTTGGACTTTCGAAAGTTTTTCATTTGCTTGCATCATTTCAAGGACAGCTATACCGTCTAAATGAGGCATAATAATATCTAATAACAAGACATCCGGCAAATCCTGTTCCATTAAGTTCAGGATTACTTTTCCATTTGGAGCTGTAGATATTACCTCAATTTGTTCATGACTCGATAAATAAGATTCCAGTGTTTTTACTAATTCTTTGTTATCATCTGCAATAGCAACTTTTATTTTTTCCAATGGTATTCCCCCTATTAACTTCTGCTGCGAACATGGATATTTGTATTTCGTCACATTTTTCCAATTTCACACTGTCTAGGTAATTCGACATTTTGATTGTATACCCTTTATTCATTTGAAAAAAGGGGTCAATAGTTGGAACATTTAGACACACTTCGATAAACATTTAGTTTTTGTGCACTTTGTCGAATAATCGTTACAAAGATAATAACACAAAAAAACCACATTTTTATCAAATGTGGTCAATTAATAACTTATGGATGTTTTTTCAACATTTCTCTAATTGGGATAGCTGCACCTTTTAGCGGATTATCAACCACCATATGTGTAATTGCTCCTGCAAATTTTCCATCCTGGATAATTGGACTTCCGCTCATACCTTGTAAAATACCACCAGTCTTATCAATTAATGCTTGATCAGTCACAACAAATTGAAAAGTGGTATCCTCTACTTTTAGGATATTAATTTCATAAGACTTGACATTATTTCCTTCAATTGCAGTATATAAGTGAGCTTTTCCTATTTTAATGTTGTGGGCTTTTAAAAGTGGAATTGCTTTACCTTTTTTCAAATTAGAATCAATCAAGTCTCCAAACACACCATATACAGTGTTTTCTTTCACATTGCCTGCCTGGACAAAGACTGATGCTTGTTTCGCGATTTTATATCCAGGTTTTCCTGGTGTACTTTTATGAATACGTGCCACATCAGATAAGCTTATGGAGCCACCTAAGGAAGGAGCTGCATTTGACTCAATTTGCTGGTCCACTATTTGATGTCCTAAAGCTCCATATTGATTAGTATCTGGGTCTACATAAGTTATGGTGCCAATTCCTTCAGTGAAATCCCTAATAAATGGTAGCATACTTTTTAGTTGATTTGTTGATACTAAAACTACTTGACGTTTATTTTCCCGTAAAATTTGAATGGGGACTTCTGGTTTGACTGTTTTATTACTGGTTTGTTTCCAATCAGCAATTGAATTAATTGACTTATCATTTAGCGATATAATTTGATCGCCACTTTTGAACCACAACTTTTCATCAATCAGTACATCGTGAACAAATGTTGGTTTCTCTAATTTCAATTGCACACCAATTGATTGCCCAAGTGGGATTAATTCGTCTATATTTTTGTCTGCCCAAGCATGTGTTGGAAAGATAATAAATAACCCCAACAGAATGGTAACTAGCCGTTTATTTGCAGTGCATTGCATACTTCACCTCCATTTAATCAGGATGAAGTTATTATGTGTTTAAAGCCGTTTGTTATGAAAGGTAAATATTCGAAAAAAAAAAGCACATGCTGTAATAGCAGTGCTTTAGAGATTAGACGAATGAAATTTTTTTCCGTTCTTCAGCAATTGACAACAATTCTGTTGCATGTTCCAAGGTTAACGTAGTTATCTCTGAACCGGACATCATTCTACTTAATTCTTGAACACGGTTATACCCAGTTACTTCTGTTAATTTGGTCATCGTTCGTTTACCCGTAACTTCTTTTTCAATTAGTATTTGTTGGTCTGCCATTGCTGCAACTTGAGGAAGATGAGTAATACATAAGACTTGAGAAGATCGAGAAATATTGGAAATTTTTTCGGCAATTGCTTGTGCAACCCGACCACTGACACCAGTATCCACTTCGTCAAAAATAATTGATGTAATTCCTTGGTGTTTTGAGAAAATTCCTTTTAATGCAAGCATCATTCGAGACAATTCTCCACCAGAAGCTATTTTAGAAATTGGTTTTGATGGTTCTCCTACATTTGTAGACATATAAAAAGCAATATCATCTTTGCCGTTTTTATCAAAAAGAGTAGTTGTTTTAAAAATCACTTCAAAAGTGGCTTTTTCCATAAATAATTCTCGAAGCTGTAGAACTATTGCTTCGCTTAATTTTTTCGCCTCTTTTTTCCGATACATAGTCAACTCTTTAGCTTCAATTCCTAACTCTTTTTCGATTTGACTAAATGCTTTTTGTCTTTCTTGAATTCTTTCATCTCGGTTCATAAGTGTATCTAACTCTTCACCGATTTTATGGCGATATAGTAAGATTTCTTCAATTGAGTTTCCATACTTACGTTTTAGTACTTGGATAGCAGCTAATCTCTCTTCGATAACGTTTAATCGTTCTTCATCAAATTCAGATTCATCCATCGTACTTTTTAGTTGATACGATAATTCTTGGAGAGAATAAAAAGAATTTGAAACTAATTCTGCCTGGTCTTTGTAAGATTCGTCAAACGAGGCGAGATCTTCAAGTTCACTCATCGCTTTTCCAATACAGTCTAAACCTTGTAATTCACCACTTAGTGCTTCATGCGCCGCTGATGCCCGTTCTAGCGTTTTATGGTAATTTTGAAACTTTTTTCGATTTAATTGGAGTTCTTCATCTTCATTTTTTATTAATTCCATTGAATCAATTTCATTAATTTGATATTGAAACAAATCAATTCTTTGAGCTATTTGTTGCTCATTCTCACTCACAGTTGAGAGTTCCTTTTTTAATTTTAAATAAGTTTGATAGAGTGCCGAGTAACTATCTTTCGTCTTATGAAATTTACTACCAGCAAATTGATCTAGAAGTGTTATGTGTAAACGTTCATCTATTAATTCTTGGCTTTCGTGCTGTCCATGAATATCAATTAGTGAACCACCTATTTCTCTAAGTATAGCAATAGTCACTAGTTTACCGTTTACACGACAAACGCTCTTCCCATGATCGTTAATATCCCTTCGCAAAATAACGGAATCCTCATCCGCTTCAATTCCTACACTATGTAGTTTTTGGAACACCGGATGTTGTGTATTTTGTATATAAAATAACCCCTCAAGTTCAGCTTTCTTTGTTCCGTGGCGAATAAATTCTTGAGAACCTCTTCCGCCAGCTAACAAATGTACAGCATCAATAATAATTGATTTTCCAGCACCAGTTTCACCTGTTAGGACTGTTAATCCATCTGTAAAGCTTACAGTTACCTCTTCAATTATGGCGAAATTTTTAATAGATAATTCTTTCAACACAAAGCATCACCTCTTTTATAGCATTTCAAGTAATCGTACTCTAATTGATTCCCGTTCCGTCATGTCTTTACATATGATTAAACACGTATCATCTCCACAAAGAGTTCCCAAAATTTCTTTCCAGTCTAAATGATCAATTAATGAACCAATTGCATGAGCATTCCCTGGCAACGTTTTCATAACAAGAAAATGACTTGCTCCATCGATGCTTACAAAAGCATCCGTTAATGCACGATGTAATTTTTGCATCGGATTAAAACGTTGATCAGCTGGTAAGCTATATTTATATCGTCCATCTTGCAATGGTACTTTTACTAAATGTAGTTCTTTAATATCACGTGATACGGTAGCTTGCGTGATATTATATCCAGCATTTTTTAACTGTTCTACTAAATCATCTTGCGTTTCAATCTCATTATTTGAAATAATATCTCGAATTCGTATATGTCGTTGGCCTTTGTTCACCAGTGTCCACTCCTAATAATGAATAATTATGCTTAACTATTCATATCTTACCATTTACATCTAATCCGTACAAGAAAAAAACGACCCCTTAAGAGTCGTTTCAAGTTAGTTGTTGATGGGCATCCCGAACGATTTGTTTTAATTGTTCATTTGTAAATATCGTTTCATTTTCTTCAGTCGAAACTAGATGAAATAGAAATTCAATATTACCTTCTCCACCTGTGATAGGGGAAAACGATGCATTCTGTAATGTAAATCCTACTTGTTGAGAAAATGCTGAAATTGTTTCTAGTACGTTTATATGAATTTTCTCTTCACGTACAATTCCTTTTTTCCCGACATTTGCTCTTCCTGCTTCAAATTGAGGTTTTACAAGTGCAATTACACTACAACCTGGTACCAATAATGTTTTTAATACTGGTAAAATAAGTTTCAATGAGATAAATGAAACATCAATTGTAGCAAAATCAGGTAGTCCTTGATCTAAATCCGCAGCTGTCACATAACGAAAGTTTGTCCGCTCCATGACAGTTACACGTTCGTCTTGACGTATTTTCCAAGCAAGCTGATTATATCCCACGTCAAGAGCATAACAATGTCTTGCACCGTTTTGGAGTGCACAGTCTGTAAAACCACCAGTTGAAGCACCTATATCAAGCATAAGTTTATCTTTAACATCCACTTTGAAATACAGAAGGGCCTTTTCTAACTTTAGACCACCTCTACTTACATAGCGCAAATCATTGCCTTTTACTTGTAAAGGTAAATCAACTGAAATTTTCTCACCAGGTTTTTCTAAGCGCAGGTCTTTTGTATAAACAGTTCCTGCCATAATCGCTCGCTTCGCTTTTTCGCGTGTTTCACAAAGGCCACGTTCTACAAGCAAAACATCTACTCTCTCTTTCATGACTTTAGTCATAATACACGGGAACCAACCTTACCAATTTTTTTTACTTTTTGTTGAATCCGTGATATAAGTTCAGCAGAATTCACTTGAATCTCATCTAGTAGTTCTTCAACATTTCCATGTTCGATAAACCGATCAGGAATCCCCATGCGATTAACAGAAACATTTGTATAGTCATGATCTTGCAAGAATTCTAGGATACTGCTACCAAAACCACCTTGTAAGATAGCTTCTTCAACAGTAAATAACGGGATATCACGATCTACTAACTGATGCAGCATAAGTTCATCCAGTGGTTTAATAAATCGTGCATTAATCACTTCCACTTGAACTCCTTCTTTTGCTAAGTGGTCTGCAGCTTCCAAAGCTAATGCAATTGTTGTTCCAAATGTTAAAATAGCCGCATCTGTTCCCTCTCGTAACACTTCCCAAGTACCTATTGGTATTACTTGTAGATCTTTGTCCATTGGTACTCCAAGACCGTTTCCTCTTGGATATCGCAATGCAATTGGACCATTATTGTATTCAATAGCTGTTTTCACCATATGTTGCCCTTCATTTTCATCTTTAGGCATCATTATGACCATATTTGGTAAATGCCGTAAAAAGGCAATATCAAATACACCTTGATGTGTTTCTCCATCTGCACCAACTAAACCTGCTCGATCAATTCCAATGAAGACATTTAAGTTTTGGCGACATATATCATGTACAACTTGATCGTATGCACGTTGCAGGAAGGTAGAATATATTGCTAAAAACGGTTTCATTCCTTGAGTTGCAAGACCTGCCGCCATCGTTGTTGCATGTTGTTCAGCGATTCCAACATCAAACATACGCTCAGGAAATTCCGAAGCAAACCCTTCAAGCTTAGAACCAACTGGCATTGCTGGAGTAATCGCAACAATTCTTTTGTCTTCACGAGCTAATTTACGTACAGTTTCTGCTATTACCCCACTCCATGAAGGTGCGGTAGCAGATGACTTCACAAATGCACCGGTTTCCATTTTATAAGGACCTGTACCATGCCAAGTACCGATTTTATCTTCCTCTGCTGGACGGTATCCTTTGCCTTTTTTAGTTAAGACATGGACTAATACCGGGCCTTTTACTTTTTTTGCATGCAATAATGTTTCTTCTAAATCTTCATAATCATGCCCATCGATTGGTCCTAAATAGGTGAATCCAAGCTCTTCGAAAAATACTCCAGATACTAGCAAATATTTCAAACTATCTTTTACTCGTTCTGCCGTTGCGGCTAGTTTACCACCAACTGCTGGGATTTTTTTCAACAAGTACTCTAACTCTTCTTTTGCCTTGTTATATTTACCATCTGTTCTAAGTTTCCCTAGAATTGTATGAAGTGCTCCTACGTTCGGTGCAATTGACATTTCATTATCATTGAGTATGACAATCATATGTGTTTTCTCATCACCAATATGATTTAAAGCTTCTAAAGCCATTCCACCTGTTAACGCACCGTCTCCGATAATTGGAATAACATAATTTTGATCTTGTTTAATATCTCTTGACACTGCCATACCCATTGCAGCAGATAAAGAAGTTGAACTATGACCTGTTTCCCAAACATCATGTTCACTTTCAATTCGTTTTGGAAAACCACAAAGCCCTTTATATTGACGAAGTGTATCAAATTGATTTGCTCGTCCTGTCAAAATTTTATGGACATACGATTGATGTCCTACATCCCATATAAATTTATCATCAGGACTATTGAATATACGATGAAGAGAGACAGTTAGCTCGACCACACCTAAGTTTGGTCCAATATGACCACCTGTGACCGATAATTTTTCAATTAAAAACGTACGAATATCTTCACTTAATTTCAATAGTTCATCATGAGATAAATCCTTGACAAAGGATGGACTTGTTATTGAGTTTAAATCCATCTACATCACACACCTTTACGCTATTACTTAATTCATTATATCAATGTCAGACGATTGTTCAAACATTAACGAATTTACTATTTGTTGCGATTGATAATATAAGCTGCAATTTCGTCTAACATTACTGGTTCATTTGATATGGTGCGAAGACATTGAATCGCTTGGTTGTAGTGCCAGTCTCTTTTACTTTTCGCTCCTGCAAGTGTTAAAAATGCGGGGTAAGTATTTTTTTCACTTGCCACATCTTTACCAGCTGTTTTTCCCAATACTTCGGTAGTACCTTCAATATCTAAGATGTCATCTTGAATCTGAAATGCAAGTCCAATGTGAAAACCAAATTCCCTTAATGCTTTTTTAGTCTGCACATCTGCAGCAGCTAAAATAGCACCTGCTTCAATACTATACGTTAAAAGTGCACCCGTTTTATTAATGTGAATCATTTCTAATTCTTCTACAGAAATAATTTTACTTTCACTTTCTATATCTAATACTTGTCCACCCACCATACCTTCTGCACCAGCAGCTTGGCTCATTTGGTTAATTAATTCCAGTTTTTCTTCAGCTGACACTGCTTGTAAACGTGAAAGTACACCAAAACTAAATGTTAATAGTCCATCACCTGCTAAAATTGCTAAGGCTTCACCATAAACTTTATGGTTTGTTAATTCTCCACGACGATAATCATCATTATCCATACTTGGTAAATCGTCATGTATAAGCGAATACGTATGAATCATTTCAATTGTTGATCCAACCGTCAATGCCTCAGAATGATTAACTTTTAAAAGGTCTAAAACAGCTAATAAAAATAGTGGTCTAACCCTTTTACCACCTGCAGCTAATGAATAATTCATGGCCTCTTTTAATATGGTTGGAGCTTCAATTGATTTGATCATCTCAGAGAGGCGTCTATCTATTTTCGGAATATGATATTCTGAAAAATTTTTGTATGAAGTCATTTTGATGAATCCTCTTTTTCAGGAGAATCAAAAGGTACTTTGTCACCATTATTATCCATAAGAGAAATAAGTTGTTTTTCTGCATTATGCAATTTATCATGGCATACTGTTGACAATTCCATACCTTTTTTATAAAGAGAAATCGCATCTTCTAAAGGTACATCACCTTGCTCGAGTTGGCGAACGATTTCTTCTAACTGTTGAATCGCTTGATCAAAAGATACTGCAGATTTTGTCATGTTGATTCTCCTTTAGATTGTTTGTTTACGGAGTCAATAGAAGCAACTATGTCTCCATCCTGTAATTTAATATGAAGTGGTTTATTTGGATCAAGTTCTTTAATTGATTTTATCACCTGACTATTTTGGTACGTAATACTGTATCCTCTATGCATAATCTTTAAAGGATTTAAGGCCTCAAGTAGTTGAATCACATTACTAAACGAGACACCTTTTGTCTGAATGTTCTTTTTAGCTGCTACTTTTAAACGTTCTGTGTTTAGTTGCAACTCATGATGTTGTTGTTTAACTAATCTTTGTGGGTTTTGCAATGTTAACCTGGCTTTATGTTGAATTAAGAGTTGTTGTTTTTGGTTGATTATCGTACGACTATTTTTCTCTAGTTGTTCAGAAATACGGGTTAAATTTTCAACAAAAGGTCGATATAATCTTTCTGGATAAGCTATGGGGTAAGCAGACATAACACGAGTTAACCTTTTTCGCTCATTAGACAGTGTCGCCGTGACAATCGATACAATTTGAGATTTTCTATTTGTAATAAGTTGTAATAGTTCTAGCTGATTTGGCACAGCTAATTCCGCAGCGGCTGTTGGAGTTGGAGCACGCAAGTCAGAAACAAAGTCAGCTATAGTTGTATCTGTTTCATGCCCAATTGCACTAATAATTGGAACATTACTGTTAGCAATTTCTCGTGCAACTATTTCTTCATTAAAGGCCCACAAATCTTCAATCGACCCACCGCCTCGACCTACTATACAAACATCCAAACCAGTATAAGAGTTTGCTTGTTTGAGTGCTTTTACAATACTTGGAGCTGCCGCTGAACCTTGTACAAGTGATGGGAAAATAATTACTTCTGCCATAGGATAACGTCGACTTAAAGTCGTAACAATATCACGAATTGCTGCACCTGTGGTTGCTGTAATAACTCCAATCGTTTGCGGAAATCTAGGGATTTGCTTTTTTCTAGATGCTTGGAATAAACCTTCATTTGCAAGTTTTTCTTTCAATTGTTCAAATGCAACAAACAGTTCTCCAATTCCGTCAGGTTGCATGACTTGTGCATATAATTGGTATTGTCCAGGTCCTTCGTAAACAGTTACATCGCCTTGTACCAGAACATTCATACCACTTTCTGGTCTGAATTTTAAATTCCTGGCTTGAGTTGCAAACATAACTGCAGATATTCTCGACTGTTCATCTTTAATTGTAAAATAGATGTGTCCACTCGTATGTATTTTCACATTCGATAGTTCACCTTTGACATAAACATTTCTCAAGTGAGGATCGGCATCAAATTTTCGTTTTATGTATTTTGTTAAAGCTTTTACCGTTAGATATGAAGTTGTCACACATAAACTCCTCACAATGAAAAAAATAGAGAAGCAGTCTTTCTTTAAGAAAAACAGCTTCTCTCTTTATTTTACCCGTTTTAACTTGATTTGTCTTGACGTAATTCATTTTCTGCAGATTGCACAGTGTTTTCCATTAACATTGTAATTGTCATAGGTCCGACGCCACCTGGAACAGGCGTTATATATGAGGCAACCTCTTTCACAGAATCAAAATCTACGTCTCCACATAAGCGATTATTTTCATCGCGGTTCATTCCAACATCGATTACTACTGCACCAGCCTTGACGTAATCACTTGTAATCATTTTGGCTCTGCCTACAGCTACGACTAGAATATCTGCTTGCAAAGTTATATCTTTCAGGTTCACTGTTTTAGAGTGAGCGTATGTAACAGTTGCATCTTTTTGTAATAATAATTGACCCATCGGTTTTCCAACAATATGGCTACGCCCTACAACGACAGCATGCTTACCTAAAAGTTGAATTCCGGAATGCTCAAGAAGTTTCATAACACCATGTGGCGTACATGGTAGGAAAGTATCTTGCCCTAGCATCATTTTTCCGATACTAATGGGATGGAATCCATCTACATCTTTTTCGGGAGATATCGCAGCTAACACTTTAGATTCTGTAATGTGTTCTGGTAATGGAAGTTGGACTAATATTCCGTGAATTTCCGGATCTTGATTTAGAGAATGGATGGCTTTTACAAGGTCACTTTCATCTAAGTCGGTCTCAAATGTAAGTGAACGAGAATGCATGCCTAGATCTTCACAGGTTTTTTGTTTATTTGAAACGTAGGTTTTCGAAGCAGGGTTATTCCCTACTAATATGACCGCTAAGCCGGGTGTTATCCCTTGCTTTTTTAAATGTTGGATACGTTCAAATAAATCTATACGAATTGCTTTACCAATTTCTTTACCGCTTATTATTTCATATGACATTAAAAAATCCTCCTGTTATCAGCTAGATGTCTCGACCGAATACTTGGATAAAACACCATTGACAAACTTGCTTGATTTGTCATCGCCAAAAGTCTTACTTAATTCAATTGCTTCGTTCATAATTACTTTTGAAGGTGCATCTTGCATATACAATAATTCAAAGACAGCTAAACGCAATATCGTACGTTCTACTTTAGGTAGCCGATTTAATGACCAATTTTCCAATTTCGTTGTTAACGATTCATCTATTTGCACTAAATGTTCAGTGGTACCACGTACAAGTTTTTCATAGAAAGAATCGTTTTGGTCTTCCAATACGTGACTCATTGCATCTTCTATTGTTAACTCAGTGTTATCTAACTGAAACAAAGTTTGCAACGCTTTTTCACGGGCTTCTCTACGTTTCATGGATTAGTCTCCTTTAAGTTTCATTCGAACACATCATAGCATATTTCCTTAAGTTTGTACGTTCAAAAAATAACATCGTTCAAGCGTACCGAACGATGCAATTAATAATTATTCGATTATCGTCTCTTTTTGTGCTTCGAACTGGACTCCAGTAATGTGAACATTTACTTCTTGGGTCTCTAGTGAAGTCATATTTAAAATTGCTTGACGCACTTGATTTTGAACTTCTTTAGCCACTTTTGGAATTGATGCACCATATTTTACAGTGCAATAAATTTCAACAAATAGACCGCGTTCAGTTAGTTCTGTTTTAATGCCTTTACCATGAACCTTTTTTCCCAAACGTTCAGCTACTCCAGAGGCAAAACTCCCCCGTGTAGCCCCAACACCTTCCACATCGGTTGTAGCAATTCCAGCAATCACTTCTAGTACCTCTGGTGCTATCTCAATCTTTCCTAACTCCTCTTTACCTAAAGGAGTTATTTGTAAATATGCTGTAACTGTTTTATCAGTCATTCCAAATCATCCTTTCTTAGGAATTCATGACGTCGTATTTCTCTAAAAACTTCGTGTCAAAATTACCAGACTTAAATTCTTTGTGATCCATTAGTTTCTCATGGAAGGGAATGGTCGTATAAACGCCTTCTACAACAAATTCACTTAGTGCGCGTTTCATTTTCGCAACTGCTTCATCTCGTGTATCTGCAAATGTTATTAGTTTTGCAACCATTGAATCGTAATAAGGAGGAATGCTATAACCTGAGTACATGGCGGAATCAACTCGAACTCCTAATCCACCAGGTGCTAAATACATTTCCACTTTCCCAGCTGAAGGCATAAAGTTTTTAGAAGGGTTTTCCGCATTAATACGGCACTCGATTGCCCATCCTTTAATTTTTACATCTTCTTGTTTATACGCTAATTTCTCACCAGAAGCTACTTTAAGTTGTTGTTGTATTAAATCAATTCCTGTAACCATTTCAGTAACAGGATGTTCAACTTGAATACGTGTATTCATTTCCATAAAGTAAAATTTTTGATTAATATGATCAAAAATAAATTCAACTGTTCCCGCGCTGCGATAATTAACAGCTTGAGCTGCTTTTACTGCTGCATCACCCATCTGTTGCCGAATTTCAGGGGACAGTGCTGGAGAAGGTGCTTCTTCTACTAGTTTTTGCATGCGGCGTTGAATTGAACAATCGCGCTCACCTAAATGAATAGTGTTGCCGAAACTATCTGCTAGTATTTGAATTTCTACATGACGGAAAATTTCAATGAACTTTTCAATGTAAACACCTGGGTTACCAAAAGCGGCAGCTGCTTCTTTCTGAGTCACTTGTATACCTTTAATAAGTTCCTCTTCTGTACGTGCTACACGTATTCCTTTACCTCCACCACCAGCAGTAGCTTTAATAATGACAGGGAACCCTATTTTGCGAGCAATGTCTAAACCTTCATTGTCATTTGCTACAATTCCTGTTGAACCAGGAACAACAGGTACTCCCGCTTTTCGCATAGTTTCACGGGCTACATCTTTTGTACCCATTCGAGAAATTGCATCTGAAGTCGGTCCAATAAATGTAATATTGCATTGTTCACATAACTCAGCAAAACTAGCATTTTCAGCTAAAAATCCATAACCTGGATGAATTCCGTCACAGCCTGTTAACTTTGCAACACTAATGATATTGCTAAAGTTTAAATAACTATCTTTCGATGGATTCGGACCAATACAATATGATTCATCCGCCATTTGTACATGTAAAGCATCACTATCTGCTTGTGAATAGACTGCTACTGTTTCAATATCTAACTCTTTACAGGCTCGGATAATTCGTACTGCTATTTCTCCACGATTTGCAATTAATACTTTTTTCATCAATTAGTCCCCCCTCAGTTTGCTTTTACCAAGAACAGAGGTTGGCCATACTCGACAAGGTGTCCATCTTTTACTAAAATTTCCACAACTTCGCCAGACACTTCTGCTTCGATTTCATTAAATAATTTCATGGCTTCAACTATACATACGATTCCATCTTCACTCACTTTATCTCCAACTTGAACGAAAGCTGGTGAATCTGGAGAAGATGATTCATAAAATGTCCCTACCATAGGAGATAAGATTTGGTGAAGAGACTCATCTGGAACGGCTGAAACTTTAACATTTTCATTTGTTGACGTTTCTTTTACAGTTTGAGCTGTTGTTATTTGTGAAGTTCCTTGTTCTTCAAGTCCAACAACTGGTGTTGTTGATTTAGCTGGAACAACCACTTCTGTCTTCCCTTGTAAACCATTCTTTTTAAGTTTTATTTTCGAGCCTTCTGCCTCGTAACTAAATTCATCAATAGATGAGTGGTCGATCAATTTAATAATTTCACGAATTTCTTGTACTTTTAACATATAAACTCCCCTTACCTTATTACGAATTATGTACCTCTTCTATTTTAGACGTTTTTTCGGAAATTTGAAACAAATAACCATAAATTCTTTATATCATAATTTTATTCACGAGTCGTAAAACACCTTCTCTCTTGACATCCTTAAATTAAATCCTTGCTAAACTGCTTCAATCCCCATACTTTAATAAGACAACCGGGTAAAGTTGGCCGGTCCTTTTAGGCAATTACTAATGGGTTTGTATGTTAGTAGAAAGTGTTTTCAAACCTGTATCGTCTTCGGTTTCCGGGTCGTTTCGGACCGCAAGCATACTGCACCATAACCTCAAGAATTAAAGAGATGGAGCGAAGTTTATACTTCGCTCCATCTCTTTCTTACAGGCAATCTTGTGGCAGGTTTGCGTCCGTCGCACCCCTTCACCCAATGGGCATATCGTATTTTTGATTTGAGTTGATGTAAGAAAAGACACTGATTTTATATAGAGGGGCGGCTATCTTTGTTGAAGGGTTTTACATTACCTCTTTTTTATTTGAAAATCACTTTTCATAGTAGATGGTGGCTTACGTAAAACGTAAGGCACCATGGTTTCTTATATTGTCAAAAAAAAAGGACCCATAGGCCCTTTATACTCTTTTATGATGCAGGTTGGAAAGTTACTTTTACGGTTTTTGCATCTTCCCACTGTTTTTTTACTATGTGAATTATTTCATTTGCTTGTGCTGCTCCTTGTTCGTCAGAAATAACTCTGACATCCACTGTTCCTTCTGATGTTAGGACTAGAGCATCTGAATAGCCTAATGATTGAATGAGCATTTCAAGCATGGCTTCAGTAGAGTCGCGAACTGTTAAATCTTCCATCTCATCGTATGCTGCATTCACTTCTTCTGCAGGTAGCTCATTTGATGCTATTTTAGACGTTAACTGTGTTCTCTGTTCACTACGTTTATTTAGGACTTCCATTCTCATTTCTTCAAACAACTCACTTTGAGCAAATATTGGTGTAACTGATTCACCATCAGCTTGATTATTGACCGATAATTGATCAACTGCTTCGTCTGAGAAAATTGCTAAACCATCAAAGGGCATATTGTTAGGCTCGTTCACATAATACACCGAAATTACTGCTACCAAACTTAATAAAGTTAACATCCACACTGTACGTTTTTTTACTTTCATTTTGAAACCCCTTTCTCATCCATAGGGACGACTACGATTCGATGTTCTGGTAATAACAAGACTGCCGATAAGTACTTTTTCAACATAAGTCTAACTTGAACTTGATCCGCTCCACTCGCTACAACTAAAACAGATTGGATTGTCGTTCTCTCTTCGGTATTCTGATCAAACAAAGCAAAACTAGGTCTTTCCGAAACTGTTTGTTGAGGCTCGTTCGTTCCCGTATAAAAAAATAATTCAACTTCACCTACCCCAGCCATTTTTTCTAATGCCTTTTTTAATGATTGTTCTTGTGAATTTGGATCCTGTGACTGACTGGTTGTGTTCGTTTGCTTGGTGAAAATAGAATCATTAAACAATAAAAACACCATGAATACTAAGAGACAAGCGAACAAGATACCGCTTTTCAAACGTTTTTGTTTAATAGATGGAATCACGCTCCTCTCTTATGTGAGACAGGCATTTGATAAACTATATGAAAAGTAATCAACAACTATTCATAGAAAAGTGAAGAGATAAATAATAAGATGTACATGGCAATACCTAGTTTCGTATATTCTTCCATTCTTTCTTGTGAATTAGATTCTTGAAAAACCGCTTGTAGAATTTCACTTAGCAATATAATAAATACTAGTCCCTTTAACCATTCAGACATCAAGATCCCCTCATCATAAGTGAAAATTTAACTAGCATAACAAGAAAGATTGCAGTATAGAAAAAAGCAAAAGCTATAAGAAAGGACAATATACTAAGCACAAAAATAGATTTCCCGATATCATCCAAGAAACTTGATAAGTCTTCTGGTCCGAAGGGTTCAATAATTGCAGCCACTAACCTATAGCAAAAAGCAACGGAAATTGTTTTTAATGTTGGGATTAAAACAACAATTAAAATAGTAACAGCAATTCCACCACCTGTTATTGAGGTGATTGATGAAGAAAATCTAGTAAATGTACTAAGACTCTCAGAGAAAAATGAACCAACGAAAGGAATATTTTGCTGTATAATTTTTTTTATTGGCTCGGTAACTGCACTAGAAATATTATAGGAAATAAATCCTTGTACAGAAATAAAAAAACTATATGTAACAACTACAGCTGAAACAACACTAAGTAATGAGGTACGTATGATATCTGTTAACTTGCTAAAAGGTGTGGCAGGATGAAAACGGCTAATAAAATCCAGTAAGATCGTGGTCATTAATAGCGGAATTAAAAATTGTTGTGTTAAAAAAACAGCAAATTGAATAAACACATACAATGCTGGATTCCAAATTGAGAAAACCATCGTTCCGCTATTCATAAGCAACCCGGCGGCTAAAACAGGATATACACTTATAAATAAAGTAATCATTTGTTTTGAAAATTGTTGCATATCATGAAGTGCGTCTATAGCGGGAGTAAGAGTATATAAAACAGCTATGCAAAAAAGTGATAGCCTTGTCCAACGTTTGGCTTTTGGAAATAAAATATCTAATATCATAGCAAAAATAATTGCTATTAAAAGGACTATGAAGTACCTAGTTACGCCAAATACATAGGTATATAAGGGTTCAAGCATGAACCTTTTCACCCCTTAATACCTGAATTATTCAATCAGAATCCTAGTCAGAGTAGTAAACATTTGCTGAATAAGTGGCAACCAATAAGAGAGAATCAATAAATGACAAGTTATAGTTATGATGGGAACAAACACATTTAAATTTAAATTTTTACACCATTCAGATAAAGCTTCACCTAAGAAAGTTAAAAATACAGATAACAATAATACACGAGCAATTGGTAGTGTTTCCTTAGGTGCTTGTTCGAGTACGGTTTGTACCATAGGATAGATCAACTGAAACAATATATGAGAAAGTAAAATAAAAAAGAAAACACTTAGAAGTAGAGGTGTAAATTGTGGAAGGATTTGTTGAAACAGTATCAGCAGGAATATAATCACGATAGTTACTAAGATGATTTGCATGACTTACACCGAAATGGTAAGCCATTCAAAAAAAGTAGTGATTTCTTGAAAAAAGTAGCGCAGAAATCTAAGTAATTCTATAGTCATATAGAGATAACCGAAAACAAATAAAAAAAATGTGAATTCTTTCTTTCCCGTTTGTTCAAAGAAAAGGTGCAACAATGCAAGAATTAATCCTATCCCTGCCACTCGAATTACATCCATAAATTCCGACTTGTCCCCTCCTCTGTCTTTTTATCGTATGCGAACAAACAGAAATACATGAAAAAAAGTTACCAAATGCATTAATGCAT
>NZ_ALJG01000290.1 GCF_000286315.1 Paenisporosarcina sp. TG20
GCAACTTAAGTTGCAAGGATCTTTTTTCATTTTTCATAAATAAGTCCACTCGAACCACTTTAGTAAAAGCTTGAAAAAGTCTATGGTATTTACTGTGAGAAATATAGAGAAAACTCTTTTTAGTGAGTGAATGGATGCACCAGTAATTAGGAGGTAATTGGTTAGTTTCTTTTCTTACACTACAGGCTATTGTTATTTTAAAAGTTCATGTAATATTAATTTGTAATAATTGGTTATGAATTATATCGTTATTAAATGAATATATATAAGAGACAAATGTGATTAGTTCAATAAAAATAGAAATTAACTCAATCGAACATAGTATTTGTTGGTAATTGGAATATAGTTGGATGTTGATATTATCACAATGAAACCTCTGACCTGATTGGAATTTTTTACTCGGTGACAAACAAAAACCATTGTATGTTGAGTATTCTTCTAATCAAACGAATATTACTCACATCTAACTACGTAATTCCAACTAGGGAGGGACAATACATTGATTCTAGTTAAGAATATTTTATTAAGATTTTTTAAAGAGAGATTTTTTGATGAAGCTGCACAAACAGCATACTACCTACTCTTATCAATCTTCCCTTTCCTAATTTTTATTTTGACACTTGTAAGTTTTTTCCCAGTAGATGCCCAGCAAATACTAGATTTCCTGAAACCGTTTGCTCCTGGTGAAACATTTGCTCTCATTGAAGACAATGTGACAAGCATCCTGTCTGTTGACAAAGGTCGTGTATTGTCACTCAGTTTACTTTCTACGTTTTGGATATCATCCATGGCGGTTCAAGCGCTTGCGCGTGCATTAAATGATGCAAACCGGATAAAAAGCTCACCAACATTTTTGAAGAGATTGCTACGAGACCTTGGAATAACTTTTCTATTTATGACCATTGTTCCACTCTTATTGTTTTTGCCATTTATTGAAAGTGGATTACGTTGGGTAGTAGCATATACAGGTACAATCGATGATTGGCAAGGGTGGATTTATATTTGGCCAGTCGTAAAATGGGGAATTGGAACAGTATTTTTATTTCTATTTTTTCTTTTATTCTATAAAATTCTGCCAAATGAAAGGCTGGGTTTACGTGAAGTTTGGTCAGGTGCTTTGTTTTCAGCGATAGGTTGGCAAGTAGTATCATTACTTTTTGCTTATTATGTATCAAATGTGAATTACACGCGATTATATGGTCAACTCTCTGGAATTATTGTACTTGTCTTATGGTTCTACTTAACATCAGTAGTTATTTTATTGTCAGGAATACTTATTGCTGAAGTTCGAAATATTAAAATATCTAAAGGAAGAAACTATAATAAATAGCAACATATTAAAAATGCAATCCTATTAACAAGGATTGTATTTTCCGTTTATTACACGAATAAAACATAATTTGATTTGAATATTATAAATATTCAGTGTATTTTAGCGTTAAGTATTGTATCATTTATTTATAGGTTTAAAGTATTAGAGAATTTAACAAGCTAGAGAGTTTCTTGGAAGGGGAGACCGTAATGGATTGGGAAAAGGTGATTGCTAGTTTAGAAGATAACTTTACCGAGGACGTTGAAAAGATTAGGGATATTTTACGTATTCCAAGTGTGAGTTATACAGGTGAAGGAATTAGAGAGACAGCTGAAAATTTAGCGAATATCATTCGTGATTTAGGAGGCACCTCTGAACTAGTAGAGACATCGGGACATCCTGTAGTTTTCGGAGAAATTAATGATGATTGCGAACACACATTGCTCATCTACGGCATGTACGATGTAATGCCGGCAGATGAAGAGGGTTGGACAGTTGAACCGTGGGCTGCAGAAATCAAAGATTTGCCTAAGTTTGGAAAATGTATTGTTAGTAGAGGTGCTGTAAATACAAAAGGACCTCTTGCTGCTTTTTTTAATGTGTTAAAAGCTTTTAAGACTGTAAACGGTAAACTTCCCGTAAATCTAATATTTGCTATTGAAGGCGAAGAAGAGATGGGGAGTAGACACTTCCCTGAGTTCCTAGAACAATATAAAGACAAGCTATCAAAGGCACAAGCAGTATTATTCCCGTTTTTTGAACAAGATGAAGAAGGAGTCCCCTCTATTACATTAGGAACAAAAGGACTTTTTTATTTTGAGTTAATTGCAACAGGTGGAAAATGGGGAGGTCCTCAATCACGGGGCATCCATGGTTCTTATAATGCGTGGGTAAAAAATCCTGCTTGGCGTCTTGTGCAAGCATTATCGACTATGATTGGTCCCGATGAAGAGATATTGGTAGAAGGATTAAAAGATGGGATGAAACCACTTAGTGATAAAGAATATACTGAACTCAAAAAACAAGTTGAAGATGGATTATTTGATGATAAAGTATTCAAAGAAAATTATGATGTTCAAACACTGAAATATGATGGTGAACCTATAGAAGTTTGGGAAAAATTATTTAGTCAGCCACAGCTAAATATTGATGGAATTTTTTCTGGGTATTCAGGACCTGAAACGAAAACACTTTTACCACATAAAGCAACTGTCAAAATGGACGTAAGAATGGTACCTAATATGGAGCCAGATAAAGTGGAACAATCCATTCGCAATCATTTAGATAAACATGGGTATGAGGATATCGAATTAAAAACGTATAACAAATATTATTGGTCTAAGGTTAGTCTTGAAGAAAAGGTGGTCCAATCAATGGTTAAGTCATATCAATCTATGGGTAAAGAACCACAATTATGGCCATTAAATCCAGGAAGTGCTCCTTATTATGTGTTTGAGCAATATTTAAAAATTCCTTATGTAACAGGTGGAATGGGTCATGGATCTCGGCAACATTCAAGTGATGAGTATATTACTGTAGATGGTATATTGGAGTTCGAAAAATCAATGGTTCATTTTTTTAGAAATTACTTAGAATTAAATTCAAAATAAGAGGTGACCAATGGATAAATTAGCGACTGTAGAGAGCGATTTATTAGAACAACTGAATTTGGATATTCCAAACCAAGTACTAGATAAATTTCAGACACTTATTCGTGAATCAAGTAGTAAAGATGAAAAAGAAGCTTTTAAATTTCTTGGGAGTTTACTAGATAAAGCTGGAGTACCTCATACAATTCGTAATCCAAAGATTTATTTAAGTGTTCCTATTTCAGCCTCTGTAGAGGTAAACGGCAAGACATATCGAGCAAAAACACCAGCCTTTTCAAAATCAACAGACGGATTGACAGGAGAACTCATCTATATTCCAGCAGGTACTAAATCGGACAAGATGGATATTTTTGCAGTAGAAGTGTTAAATAATGAAGAATCTTTTGAAGGGAAAGTGGTTGTTTCTGAAGGGTTAGGATTACCTGCTCGTGTGAAATACTTTGAAGATCGTGGAGCATTGGCTTCCATCTTTATTAATCCTGGTAAGAATATTCACGATGGAATTTGTACACCTATTTGGGGAAGTCCGGATCTTGATAATTACGAAACAGAGCCAGAAGCTTTTTCCATAGCCGTCAACTATGAGGATGGTCAAGAACTGATTAAACTTGCACAGGAAAGTAATACACATGCAACCTTGAAGACCAAGCTTAAAAAGGGATGGTTTGAATGTCCTCTTTTGGATATTTGTATTGAAGGAAATGAGGAACCCGAGAAATTTGTCTTATTACATGGGCATCTCGATTCCTGGACTTATGGGTTGGGTGATAATGCAACAGGTGATGCGGCTTTGGTTGAAATGGCTCGCGTTCTTTATCATAACCGAAAGCATTTAAAACGCTCGGTACGTGTGGCGATTTGGCCAGGTCACTCTACTGGTCGCTATGCTGGCTCAACTTGGTTCGCGGATTATTTCGGTTTAGATCTTGAGGAAAACTGCGTGGCACAAGTTAACTGTGATTCTCCTGGTTGTCGATGGGCAACGTCTTACGAATTTATGGATTGGACAGAAGAAGTCGATGGTCATTGCCAAACGGTAATTCGTGATGCATTAAATAAGCCATCAAAAGGAAGTCGTCCGACTCGGGCTGGGGATTATTCGTTTAATAATATTGGGATTTCGTCTTACTTTATGTTGTCATCGACAATGCCAACTGAAGTAGCTGCTGAAAAGGGCTATTACCCTGTTGGTGGTTGTGGCGGAAACATCGTATGGCACACTGAAGATGACTTAATTGATGTGGTTGATACCGATATTTTATTGAAAGATATGAAAATGTATTTATTGGCCGTTATTCGGAATGTAAACGCAACGATATTACCTTATGACTTTACAAAATCGGTTGAATCACAATTAAAGGTACTAGCAGAGTATGAAGATGCTGTTAAAGGTGTCTTCACTTTTGAAAGTGTAAAAAAAGACGGTGAGAAATTACTCACAGTAATACAAGAATTTAATGAAAAGCTAGAGCCACTTAAACAAAACGGTTCTCTTCAAGACCAGCAAGTCAAGCATGCGAATGACTTGTTACTAGAACTAGGTCGTGAGTTAATTCGAATAAACTATTCACGTGCGGGCAAATTTAGACACGATCCTGCGTTAAATATACCACCACTTCCTGATCTAGCTCCAGCAACTGAGTTGCATGACCACGAAGAGGGAAGTCATTTATATCTAGTGACATTGAATCATTTATTACGTGGAAGCAATCGGGTTTCTTCGACCTATAGAAAGTTAATAAAAGAGCTAAGTAATTTCTAAACTAGTGTATTCCTCCCCTTAGAATATAGATGCAAGAGTTAGCCGGTATCAAAGTAATAACCGAACTGTGGATTTTCATCACAGTTCGGTTATTTTTCAAGATAGGAAAGGTATGTAAAATTGATATGCCAAGAACTCAGTGTTCATGGTGTTTTAGTATATGGAGACTAACAGACTAAATTGGGATTTTCTTGTGACTCTCGTTAATTCGATTAAAGTGAAGTTGTAATTTCCTTTTTTTAACGACGCAGGTTTCCTCTCAGAGAAAGTAAATTTTGTTCAGTGATATATTCTTGTTTAAATAAAGGTGTGGGTACTTTCATTTTACAAGATAGAACAATTTTTATATTTATTTTTTTTAACTATATTTGATCAGGGTTATTTTAACCAGGTGAATAATTGAAGTGAAGGGCGGCGACTCCAGTGGAAAAAGCGTGTTCGGTGAGACCCCACAGGAGCACAATGGAACGAAGACTAAGAATGCCACGTCGTGTGGCGAAGCCTTCGTGACCAACACCCTGTTGGCCCGAGGAGACTCACGGACCGCCCACGGAAAGCGTCCGCCTGTAACGGAAATCACAAGACTTTAATAGAAGACTATCTTATAAAGGACCGGGCGCACTTTGCCCGGTTTTTTTGTGGACTTTTTTAAAATCTGTAGTCAATGGTTGGGGGCAATGAGGCAGGAACTTAAAGTAAAGGGATGAGGGTTAAGAGCGTATGGCATACATAAGAATTGAATTCTTGAGTTTATGAAGAAATCTGGGTTCACCCTCTTCCATTGCCTACACATGGAGTTGAGCTCAAGAACCGATGGCAATGGCAAGTTAGGAAGTCTTACTTAGTTTTCAGCCCACCTCCATAATTCACTGTATTCCGATACGTTATAATCTGAAACTACAAAGAGATGAGGGGATTTTGAGCATAGCTTTCCTCAATTGTTAATGCAATTTATTCTTTCATTTATGAACATTTTTAATGTAAGTTCAGCCAATTGACGAATATCAATCTAAAGATATATTTATTAAGGTATAATAAAGAGATGTTAAACGTGTGAGGGATTATCGAATGAATAAACGACCAATTGTAGAAAAAATGCAAAGTTTTTATGAAAGTCAAAATGTATCTTTTCATGTACCAGGACATAAACACGGGGCATTATCTGAATTACCCCGTGGCTTTAAAGATGTGATGAAGTATGACTATACCGAACTTAGTGGTCTCGATGATTATCATCACCCAGAAGGCGTAATAAAAGAAGGACAGGCTTTATTAGCTAAAACTTACGGAGCTATGTATAGTTATTTTCTTGTAAATGGTTCAACTGTTGGAAATTTGGCTATGGTTTATTCAACATGTATAGAAGGGGATCAGGTTTTAGTTCAACGTAATGCGCATAAATCTGTTTTTCACGCACTTGAGATGGTTCGTGTAGAGCCGATATTTTTAGCTCCAGAATGGGATGTTGTGAGTGAAACATCTACTCATGTCAGCTTGGAGACCGTAGTGGAAGCAATTGAGAAGTATCCAAATGCTAAAGCAATTATATTAACGTATCCGACCTATTATGGTATTACAAACCCAGAAATGGTTGAAGTAATCCGTTTAGCGCATTTACATGGAATTTTAGTACTAGTCGATGAGGCCCATGGAGCACATTTTGTAGCAACAGAAAAATTTCCTATGTGTGCACTTGAAATGGGTGCGGATATGGTTGTGCAATCAGCCCATAAAACCCTGCCGGCTCTGACGATGGGTTCTTTTTTACATATCCAATCAAAGTTAATATCGATGGAAAAAGTGAATCAGTATTTGAGAATACTTCAATCGAGTAGTCCCTCGTATTTAATACTTGCTTCACTTGATGATGCGAGACATTATGTTGAAACGTATGTGCAGGAAGATTACCAATTATTTAGTAATACACGCAATCAATTCATCGCTAGCTTAAAAACTATTCCTTCTCTTGAAATAGTTGAAGTAGATGATCCATTAAAGTTACTTTTACGAATACCTGGTTTTACTGGATACAGCTTACAAAAACAATTAGAGCGTCAAAATATATTCGTAGAACTAGCTGATTTTAAGCAAGTTCTGTTAATATTACCGCTGTTAAAGGCAGATCATCTATTTCCTTTTGCAAAAATACGCAAGGAAATTAAGTCTGCTGTAGAGAATTGCTTAAAACAACCTAGAGATAAAAGGGATATCGATTATTCACACCAGTTACTATCTCTATCAACCATAGCTACTTCCTACAAAGAGTTACAAACAGCAGAGAGCGAATGTGTTTTATATACAAAGACTGCCGGCAGAATTAGTGCAGGTATGGTTATTCCGTATCCGCCAGGTATTCCATTATTCGTCCGCGGGGAACGCATAACTACTAGTAAATTGGAAATGCTTGCAGATTATATAGCTAACGGTGCAACAATTCAGGGTGAGCATAATTTGAGCGAAAAACATTTGCTTGTTTTGAAGGAGGAAAAAGCGTGAAAAACAAAGGATTTTTTATTACGATTGAAGGCCCAGAAGGAGCAGGGAAAACTACAGTAATGAGTGATGTTGTCACTCAATTAACAGCTGAAGGATATGATATTGTATCAACCCGTGAACCGGGTGGGATTCGTATCTCAGAGAGCATACGTGAAGTAATATTAAATAATGCTTATACGGAGATGGATGGTCGGACAGAGGCACTTTTATATGCAGCAGCGAGACGACAACACTTAGTAGAGAAGATTGCTCCAGCGTTAAATGATAATAAAATTGTATTATGCGACCGTTTCATTGATGCATCCCTTGCTTATCAAGGATATGCACGAGGACTTGGGATAGATGAAGTTCTTGCAATAAATGAATTTGCAATCGGTAAGTTAATGCCAAACTTAACATTATTATTTGATTTAGAACCGTCAATTGGTTTAAATAGGATTAATAATCATGGTGATAGGGAAAAGAATAGATTAGATGCAGAAGGTTTGAAATTCCATCAATTAGTCAGAGAAGGATATCAAGAAGTAGTTAAACGATACCCACAACGCATACATGTAATTGATGCATCGCAAACTCAAGAAGAAGTAACAGAGAATGTATTAAATTTTCTGAAAAAATCTATTGAATTACGAACGAATTGAACTATCTTTTCATGTTATAATAGTAGGAAGAACTTCCGGAAAAGGGGTTGAGTTTATGAAACTTATCGTTGCAGTTGTCCAAGATCAAGACAGTAGTCGTTTATCTACTGCACTTACGAAAGGTGACTTTCGTGCAACTAAATTAGCAAGTACAGGTGGTTTTCTACGTTCAGGAAATACAACGTTTTTAATTGGAACGGAAAATGAATTGGTATCAAGTGCTCTTGATTTAATCCGTCAAAATTGTCGTTCTCGAGAACAAATGATAGCCCCGGTATCTCCAATGGGTGGTAATGCGGACTCATACATTCCTTATCCAGTCGAAGTTGAAGTTGGTGGGGCAACTGTATTTGTCCTTCCAATTGAACAGTTTCATCATTTTTAACGAGTAACCTTTGTATTTACAAATGATTTTTATGTAGGTATACATGAAAAAACCCGTGTTTGCCGGATGTCTGGAACACGGGTTTTTTAAAAGAAAGGGTGAGCAGCAAAGTGAATGAAAGCAAGAAAGATGTTAGAAAAATCCAGCCTCTTGTTATGAAACAACTTCAATCGGTTTTTCAAAAAAACCGTGTTGCTCACGCATATCTTTTTGAAGGAGAAAAAGGAACAGGCAAAGTCGCTGTTATGCGTGCTTTTGTTAAATTATTGCTTTGTGAACAACCAGTTGAAAATGTTTCATGTGAAACATGCAGAGGTTGTAGAAGGTTTGAATCTGGGAATCATCCAAATTTCATTCAAATCGAGCCAGATGGCCAAGATATTAAGAAAGATCAAATGTTACAACTAATTTTTGAAATGAATAAAACCGGCCTTGAAGCAGGCCGTAAAATATATGTACTCCACCGGTCAGATAGATTAAATACTTCTGCTGCTAATACTTTATTAAAGTTTTTAGAAGAACCTCAAGGATTGATTACTGCAATTCTATTAACCGATAAACCGTATGCAGTTATTTCGACGATTAGATCCCGTAGTCAAATAATTTCTTTTGCACCTATTCCGTATGAAGAACGTGTTAAAACCTTGATAGGTGAAGGTCTAACGGCTTCTATGGCATCAACTGTTTCTATGTTGACCAATGATTTGGAAGATTCTTTTCGAATGGCAAAAGATGAGCAGTTTGCACAGGTACGAAAAACAGTGTTAAAATTAGTAGAGGCAGCTGAAACAAATGTACATGAGACAATGTTGATTTTACATGAAGAGTTACTGCCCTTACTAAAAGAAAAAGAACAAACAGAACAAGCATTAGATTTACTATTATTTGCCTACCGTGATTTAGTAACAGTTAAGGCTAATAGTAATACATCATATACGTATCCTGACTTTTTGGTCTTTTATCAACGACGGGCTCTGCATTGTACTTTTGAGCAATTGTCACATAAAATAGAGGCCATATTAAAAGCGAAACAACAATTGCATAGCAATATGAATCGAACGCTTTTAATGGAACAGTTAATGTTAAATATGCAAGGAGGATTTTCATTTGTATAATGTGGTAGGTGTTCGCTTTAAAAAAGCGGGTAAAATATATTATTTTGATCCAACTGACTTTTCTATGGAAAAAAATCAGTATGTGATTGTAGAAACAGCTAGAGGGATAGAATATGGTAAAGTCGTAGTTTCTGTAAAGCAAGTTGAGGAACACGATGTGGTTTTGCCACTGAAACAAGTTGTCCGTTTAGCGGATGAACGCGATCGGCTTCAGGTTGATGAAAACCGATTAGAGTCACAACATGCATTTGAGCTCACAACAAAAAAAATTGTTGAACACACATTAGAAATGAAGTTAGTGGATGTGGAGTATACATTTGATCGCAATAAAATTATTTTTTATTTTACAGCTGAAGGTCGTGTGGACTTCCGTGACTTGGTAAAAGATTTGGCGGCTGTCTTTAGAACTCGAATCGAATTACGTCAAATTGGGGTTCGAGACGAGGCCAAAATGCTTGGTGGAATAGGACCATGTGGACGCATGTTATGTTGTTCAACCTTTTTAGGTGATTTTGAACCTGTTTCGATAAAAATGGCCAAGGATCAAAACTTATCTTTAAACCCATCGAAAATCTCTGGGTTATGTGGTCGTTTAATGTGCTGTTTAAAATATGAAAATGATGATTATGAACAAGCAAAAGAATTAATGCCAGATATGGGTTCTCGCATTTCAACACCTGAGGGAAAAGGAAAAGTTGTTGGGATTAATCTATTAGAACGAGTGATGCAAGTGGAATTAGTCGAGGAACAACGTGTACTTGACTATACATTAGAAGAAATTCAACAGTATGCAGAAAATCAAGTGTAAGGACTACGCAAAGAGGTGATTTAAGTGAAAGAGCGTAATTTTTTGGATACGGTCATGGAATTTGAACGGCAATTAGAATCTCTACAAGGTCAGTTCCATGCACTTAAAGAATTCGTAGCGTTTATGATGGAAGAACATCAGTCTTTGCAACAAGAGAATTCTCACCTACGAAAACGACTAGATGAAATTCATGCTGTAGAAGAAGAAGTTTTAAAGCAGTCCGAAATAAATGCTAAAAAGTTAAGCCATCTTGATATTGGAGAAGGTTACGATAATTTAGCGCGATTATATCATGAAGGTTTCCATGTATGTCATGTACATTTTGGAAGTGCACGTAAAGGTGAAGATTGCTTGTTTTGTCTCGCTTTTTTAAATAAACAAAACGGGTGAGATAAAAGACTGATACCACAATGAGTATGTGGATGTCGGTCTTTTGTTATGTCGGAGGGATTATAAATGGAGATACTCTTAGAAGGCGATGAGCGATTGGATTATTTACTTGCAGAGGAGCTACGAATTATTCAAAGCCCATCGGTTTTTTCTTTTTCACTAGATGCAGTCCTGCTTGCTAAATTTACTTATGTGCCGATTAAACAAGGTGTGATTATAGATTTATGTACAGGGAATGGTGTTATCCCATTATTTTTAAGTGCACGGACAAAAGCTACTATTATAGGTGTTGAATTACAAAATCGTTTAGCTAATATGGCAACGAGAAGTGTGACCTACAATCAATTAGATGAACAAATTTCTATAGTCGTAGGTGATGTAAAAACAATTCCAAAACAACTAGGGATTGAAAAATTTGATGTGGTTACGTGCAATCCACCATATTTCCCTGCACACGAGGCAAGTAATAAAAACTTGAAGGAACATCTTGCAATTGCTCGACATGAGCTTTATTTAACGTTAGATGAAGCTGTACAATCTGCTAGCCAATTACTCAAACAAGGTGGCAAGGCTGCGTTTGTTCATCGACCAGGCCGTTTACTTGATATTGTGACAGCAATGAGAGCAAATAGGCTAGAACCAAAAAGGATTCGCTTCGTTTACCCTAAAGAAGGGAAAGATGCGAATACCTTGTTAATTGAAGGGATAAAAGATGGCAAACCCGATTTGAAGATTCTCCCACCATTATATGTATATGATTCACAAGGAGAATATACTGAGGAAGTGCGTGAGATGCTTTATGGAAAGAGTTAACAAACATACTTTTTATGTTTTGGAATGTAAAGATGGTTCTTTTTATGCTGGTTATACCAATGATTTGAAGAAACGAGTAGAAGTTCATAATAGTGGAAAGGGAGCAAAATACACGAAAGCCAGACTTCCGGTTTTATGTATTTATCATGAAATCCACGAAACAAAACAACTCGCTATGAAAGCAGAATATGCTTTTAAACAGTTAAGGAAGAATAAGAAAATAGCTTATATTGCTAATGGAATAAGAGGTGAAGAATAGTGAAGACACAAAAGAGTTTTTCTGGACAGCCAACAACAGGGATCTTGTATTTAGTGGCAACGCCGATTGGGAATTTAGAAGATATGACTATCCGTGCGATAAGAATGATGAAAGAAGCTGATTATATTGCAGCTGAAGATACACGTAATACAAAGAAATTGTGTAATTACTTTGAAATTACAACACCGCTTATTAGTTATCATGAACATAACTTAGAATATGGTGGTGATAAAATTTTGGAGTTACTACGAAACGGAAAGAATATTGCTTTAGTTAGTGATGCCGGTTTGCCGTGCATCTCAGATCCAGGAGCAGACATTGTAGCAAAGGCTGTAACTGAAAATCTATCTGTGGTTCCTATCCCGGGTGCAAACGCGGCGTTAAGTGCGTTAATCTCTTCTGGTCTTTCTACTTTAGCATTTACATTTTACGGCTTCCTTCCAAGACAAAAAAAAGATCGAAAAGCATCATTACAAGCTATTCTATATAATAAAGAGACATTAATTTTTTACGAAGCACCCCATCGTTTAAAAGAAACTTTACGCGATGCTCTACAAATATTGGGACCGACTAGAAAAGTGGTATTGGCCAGAGAAGTGACGAAAAAGTTTGAGGAGTTTGTTAGAGGAACCTTAGAAGATGCAGTTAATTGGGCTGAAAATGAAGAAGTACGAGGAGAATTTGTATTAGTTATTGCAGGGTCTACAGAGGAAAATCCATTAGTTAATGAAAAATGGTGGATGGATTTATCTGTAATTGAGCATGTCGAATATGTGATTGAAAATCAATCACTCTCTTCGAAAGAGGCCATTAAAGTTGTAGCAAAAGAGAGAGATTTGCCAAAACGTGATGTTTATCAAGAATTCCATGTAGAACCATAAAAACAGGAGTGACATTTTTGTCACTCCTGTTTTTAAACTTATTTAGTTATGTTTGATTGAATTTCTTTTATTAATAGTTCTGCGCCTTCTGGGCTTAAAATAAGTTTACCACCAGCTAAACGGAAGTTGTCATCTGAAACTTCACCAGTAACTACACACGTCATGTTTGGTAAATATTTTTTTAAGATGATTTTGTCTTCATCCACGTAAATTTCTAATGCGTCTTTTTCTGCAATACTTAATGTGCGGCGAAGTTCTATTGGAATAACAACGCGACCTAATTCATCAACTTTACGAACAATACCTGTAGATTTCATAAAAAATACTCCCCCTTGAATTATATATAATTCGTCAAATTTCGACAATTAATGCATGTCTGCTACCTATCATACCAAGTACTGCCATATACGTCAATAATTATTCCAGTAAATTTTTAGGAATTTACCATAAATACACGATATTTATTAAAGTAATTAAAAATTATACGCTACTAACATATATTTACCCATAAAAAGGAATATTTAAACCTAAATGGGGAGCATCGGCAATAACGTTTTCCCGACATTGTTCGACAAACTTCAATATTTGAAACGGAAGGAGGACTCAGATAGAATAGAATTACTACATTGTACGGACGAAAGGGCGAATTTACGTGAAAAGTCAAAATAACTCATTCTACATTACGACTCCTATTTATTACCCGAGTGGAAAATTCCATATTGGGACAGCTTATACTACTGTAGCATCAGACGTGATGGCACGTTACAAGCGTTTACGTGGATTTGATGTTCATTTTTTAACAGGGATGGATGAACATGGTCAAAAAATTCAAGAAAAAGCCCATGAAGCAGGAAAAGATCCGCAAGTATATGTAGATGAAATTGCAGAAGCTAGCAAAGAAGTTTGGAAACTGATGGATATTTCAAATGATGATTTCATTCGAACTACCGAGAAACGCCATCAGGAAGGTGTCGAAAAAATATTCCAAATATTCCTAAATAACGGCGATATTTATAAAGGGGAGTATGAAGGCTGGTACTGTACACCGTGTGAATCTTTTTATACGGACAAGCAATTAGACAATGAAAATTGTCCTGATTGTGGACGCCCGGTACATAAAGTCAAAGAAGAGTCATATTTCTTCAATATGAAAAAGTATGCAGATCGTTTACTGAAATATTATGAAGAAAACTTAGAATTCATTGAGCCTGAATCTAGAAAGAATGAAATGATTAACAACTTCATTAAACCTGGATTAGAAGATTTATCTGTTTCACGAACGTCATTTGATTGGGGCATTCGTGTACCAAGTGATAACAGACACGTCATTTATGTGTGGGTGGATGCTTTGTCTAATTATATTACTGCACTTGGATATAAATCTGATGATGAAACGTTATTTAATAAGTTTTGGCCCGCAGATGTACATGTGGTTGGTAAAGATATTGTACGGTTCCATACGATATACTGGCCAATTTTCTTAATGGCATTAGATTTACCGTTACCTAAAAAAGTATTTGCTCACGGCTTTATTATGATGAAAGACGGAAAAATGTCAAAATCCAAAGGTAATGTTGTTACTCCTGAAATATTAGTAAATCGATACGGTTTAGATGCTACTCGTTATTTCTTATTACGTGAGCTACCATTTGGTTCAGATGGCGTCTTTTCACCAGAAGCTTTTGTTGAACGGACAAACTTTGATTTATCAAATGATTTAGGGAATTTATTGAATCGTACAATCTCGATGATAAATAAATATTTTGATGGAGTTATTCCGACTCAACATAATGTAGCAACTGAGTTTGATGCAGCACTACAATCACATGCAAAAGAAACTAAAGAAAAGTATGAAAAGAATATGGAAAAAATGCAATTTAGTATTGTATTAAGTGATTTGTGGTCTCTCGTTTCACGCACTAATAAATATATCGATGAAACACAACCATGGGTTTTATCAAAAGAAGAGACAGATAAACCAAAACTTGGATCAGTAATGTGGAATTTGGCTGAAAGCCTACGTCAGATTGCTGTGTACCTACAACCATTTATGACAAATTCTCCTAAACAAATCGCTGAACAATTAGGTTTAAATAGCGATGAATTGACGTGGGAGTCACTAGAAAATTCATCAAGTATTGCGACTGGAACAAAAGTAATTGAAAAAGGTGTCCCAATTTTCCCAAGACTAGAAGTGGACATAGAAATCTCATATATCCAAGAGCAAATGCGTGGTCCTATTAAACCAGACGAGCTTAAAGCAATAAAACAACAAGCACCTGAAGTACAAGAGATTACGATCGATGACTTCTTAAAGGTAGATATGCGAGTAGCGACGGTAACTGCTTGTGAGGCGATACCAAAAACGAACAAGCTGTTAAAAATACAAATTGACTTAGGGTATGAACAACGCCAAGTAATTTCTGGTATTGCAGAATTCTATAAACCAGAAGAATTAGTAGGTCAAAAAGTAATTGTTGTGGCAAATCTAAAACCGGTAAAACTTCGTGGCGAGTTGTCTCAAGGGATGATTTTAACAGGAGAAACAGACGGATATTTAACTCTTGCAACTGTTGATGAAAAATTGGAGAATGGCTCAAAAATCAAATAATTAGTCACCACAAGAGCTTGTTTAGCAAATGCTGAGCAAGCTCTTTACTTGTTTTGATGAATTGATATGTGCTATTCTGTTGATTGTTTAAGGCAATAGTATTGTTTTGCTATAATTAAAACTTGAAAAGTTTATTTCTGTAAGGGTATTTAGTACTTGTTGTCATATAAAAAACATGACTTTGTTACCAAAATGTTATAAAGGTGAGATGTTAGAAATCTTTTAAAATTCTATAATAGAGACTATGTGAGGCGATTATTTTATGTACATAGATACACATGTTCATTTAAATGCACATCAATATGATGAAGATTTACAAGAAGTAATTGATCGAGCACTTGAAGCAAAAGTAGATTATATGGTGGTTATCGGGTTTGACCGTAAAACCATTGAAAGAGCGATTACTTTAGCTGAACAATATAAATTCATTTATGCTGTAGTTGGATGGCATCCAGTTGATGCTATTGATTGTACTGATGAAGATTTAAAGTGGATTGAAGAGCTAGCAGCGCATCCAAAAGTTGTAGCAATCGGTGAAACAGGACTTGATTACCACTGGGATAAGTCTCCGCATGAAGTGCAACAAGAAGTATTTAGAAAGCAAATCCGTTTAGCGCAGAAAGTCAACCTACCCATTGTTATTCACAACCGGGATGCCACTGAAGATGTCGTTCGTATTTTACAAGAAGAGAATGCCGAGAAAACGGGTGGTGTTATGCATTGTTATGGCGGAAGTGTAGAAACTGCTAAAATATGTATTAATCTCAATTTTATGATTTCTCTTGGTGGACCTGTTACATTTAAAAATGCCAAAACGCCAAAAGAAGTAGCTACAGAGATTCCGTTAGAGTACTTACTGATTGAGACGGATGCACCATATTTAACGCCACATCCATATCGAGGAAAGCGCAATGAACCAGCCCATGTAGTACTTGTTGCCGAAGAAATCGCTCGGTTGAAAAGTATTTCAATTGAAGAGGTTGCAAGAGTCACAACTGAAAATGCAATAAAATTTTATAAGCTACCTGTATAAAATATGGGTAGCACTCCAATACTTGGGTGTAGGAGGTTTCTATCAACCAAAAATAGTTTAAATAAATTAGATTGGTTGACAGTCATTTTTAAAATCTATATAATCACACAAGTGATGAGGAGGACGTTTTGTGTCAAAAAATTCCATATTAAATTTTACAAAATCCTTGATGAATAAAAAAACAGGGATAGCGGTACTTGCCACTATTTTGTTTATTTCGGTTATATCAGCCATGCTATTTGTAGGGACAAAAAATACAGTTGCTTTAACGATAAATGGTAAAGTACTAGAAGTTCAAACCCATGCTAATACAGTTGAAGAATTGTTATATGAACAATCCATTCAAGTTTCCGAGGCTGATTTAGTTTCACCCTCTGCAAGCACATTAATAGAAGATGGACTTTCTGTGGAGTGGGAAGAGGCGAAAAAAGTTGTGATTACAATTGATGGAGAGAAACAAATCCTTCAAACAACTGCTGATCAAGTAAGTGAAGTTTTAGCTGAAGCCAAGGTTAAAGTTTCAGAGTATGATAAGTTACTACCTGGTTTAAACGATAAGATAGGACCTGACGCAACCATTGCTATCGAAAAAGCGTTTGAAGTAACGTTAGTAGATGGAGTCAATGAAAAGAAGATTTGGTCCACTTCGACTACGGTCGCTGACTTTTTAAAACAACAAGAGATTCAGATGAATGAATTTGATCGTGTCGAGCAAAGAATGGATGAACTCGTGATTCCAAACGATGTTATACAAGTCGTTCGTGTAAAAAAGGTCACCGATGTAGTGGAAGAAGCAACTGGTTTTGCTTTGGAAACACGTAAAGATAAGAATCTTTTAAAAGGTAAAGAGAAAGTAGTTCAAGAAGGTAAAAAAGGATTAATAAAAAACACATTTGAAGTAACTTCTGAAAATGGTAAACCTATTTCTCGTGTTCAAATAAGTGAAGAAGTAGTTAGTGAGCCTATTAAGAGAGTAGTAGCTGTTGGAACGAAAGTTGTAACGGCAAGTGTTTCTCGTGGTACTAGTACGACAACAAGCGCACCTGCTGGAGGAAGAGAGTTCTATGTGTCTGCTACTGCATACACGGCTTATTGTTACGGTTGTTCGGGAATAACCGCTACAGGTATAGACCTAAGGTCAAACCCGGGCTTAAAAGTGATTGCTGTTGATCCAAGGATTATACCACTTGGTTCTAAGGTTTGGGTAGAAGGCTACGGGTATGCTATTGCTGGAGATACCGGTGGAGCGATTAAAGGATTGAAGATTGACTTGTTTATGGCGTCTAAAGATGATGCGCTTAGATTTGGCCGTAAACAATTAAAAATTAAGTTGATAGACTAGTTTATTCAAAGCTTTCCCTTATTGTTCAGGGAAAGCTTTTTTTTTCGAAATATAAGAAAGTATATAAATTTAGTTAGCCATGAATCCAGTATTCTAGGTATTTAAAAGGGGTAGGTTCTAGTATGATACCGTTGACTTACGCTCTAGGCGGACGCTTTCCACGGACCGTCCGCGTTAAGCGTCCACTGTAGCGGAGATAAACGGGTTTCTATGGTGACCCTTCTTAGAAAGACCGGGCTCACTTTGCCCGGTCTTTCTTACAATATAAGAAAGTTATGAATTTAGTGAGCCATGAATCCAGTATTCCCGGTATTTTAAGGAGTAGGTTCTAGTATGATACCGCTGATTTGCGCTCCAGGCGG
>NZ_ALJG01000291.1 GCF_000286315.1 Paenisporosarcina sp. TG20
TTTTTTATGCAACGCTAGTGTTAATTCATATAAATCTACTTGTTCACCGCCGAGAACTCCATATCCATCTAGGACTCCAAGATTTTCAAACCCTGGTACCTTTGGAGGTAAGTTAGCATGCGTGATCGTTTGTACTTCCCCATCATGTGGGCTTATTAGTGGTCCAATAAATGCCATAATAACGATTAGTAGTAAAACAATCATACTAACAATGGCTGCTTTATTTTTACGAATACGTAACCAAGCATCTTGCCAGAAGCTTAAACTTGGTTTAGTTATTTTTTCTGCCTCATTTTTATCAATGGTAACTCTATTAAAAGACTCTTTTGGGAATTTATCAAGATGTTGTGTCATTAACTATCGCCTCCTGATAAACGAATACGTGGATCAATAATTCCATAAAGAATATCTACTAATAAAATCATAAATATTAAGAAGACTGAGAAGAACAATGTTGTCCCCATAATGATGGAGAAATCATTCACCATAATAGATTTAACGAATTGCTCACCAATTCCAGGAATCGCAAAGATTTGCTCAATTACTAGTGACCCAGTTAATAAACCTGCTGTCAACGGACCCATTACTGTGACTAAAGGAATAATTGCATTACGGAATGCATGTTTAAATGCTACTTCAAATCCGTTGGCGCCTTTTGATTTAGCAAGAGTTATGTAATCAGAGCTTAACACTTCAATCATTTCTGTTCGAATAAATCGAGCAGAAATTGCCAATGGTCCCATTGCTAATGCAATTGATGGTAATACACTGGACTTCCATCCGTCATCCCATAATGCGACAGGTAGTATTTCCCACTGAACTGCAAACCAGTACTGTAAAAAAGAAGCGAAAACAAACGATGGGATTGAAATCCCTAGGATTGCGAGAAAAGTACTTCCATAATCCCATATGGAGTTTTGCCTTAAAGCTGCAATCATACCTAGTATTATACCAATACTTACACCAAGAATCATAGCTTGGGCACCCAATATAAGGGAAGGCCCTAAACGACTAATGATTAGATCTGTTACGCTTGCACCTTTGAAATAGAATGAATTTCCTAAATCTCCTTGTGCTAAATTAAGCATATACTTTCCATACTGAACCGGAAGTGGTTCATCTAAACCATACTTTGCCTCTACTATCGCCAGTTGATCAGGGGAAAGTTTCGAAGCGGAACTTATAGGGGATCCTGGCAGCGTTTTCATTAAGAAGAATGTCGCTGTAGCAATCAGGAAAAGTGTTATGAACATATAAAACACACGTCTAATAATATACTTAGTCATCTTCGCACCTCCTATATAAATAAAAACCTTGTTACATCTAATCTCTTTATATTTAAACAGATTAAACTAGTTATTGTCAAATAGTAATTTTTAACTCAAAGCGATAATATAGAGCGTTTTTATCATTTAAAAAGAGAGTATATGGACCCGCAAGGTATCCATATACTCTCTAAATATAGACTTATTCAACAACTTAAGTTTAAACGATTATTGAGCGTCTTTACCTTCAATGTAAGCCCACTTATAACTGAAGTCTCCACCGAATGAGTGAGATACTACACCTTTTACATATGGTTTTACAAGAAGCATTGTTCCACGTTGGTAGTTTGGAGCAATAGCGAAATCTTCTGCTAGAAGAATTTTTTCAGCGTCTGCCAATGCAGTCCAACGAGCTTCTGGATCTGTAGCTAAATCAGCAGCTGCAGCAGCAATTAACTTATCATACTCAGGATTAGAGTAAGACATCATGTTGTTACCACCATCAGTAACGAACAAGTTCATGAATGTGTTAGGATCTTGGTAGTCAGGACCCCATCCAGCACTTTGAATATCATAGTCTTGATTTGTATCAAGATCTAAACGAACACTAAATGGTACTTGTTTAAGTGTAATTGTTAAACCTGGAAGATTTCCTTGTAATTGTGCTTTGAAGTACTCATCCATTTTTTTAGCAACGTCAGAGTCGCCACCAAGAATTTCTAATGTTACTTCTTCTACACCTAGTTCTGCTAAACCTTTAGTCCAAGCAGCTTGTGCTTCTTCTACGTTAAATCCACCTAAATCTCCGTTGATTTCACGGAAATCGACACCATTAGCATCAAATGTAAATTCTTTTGGTACTAAATAGTTAGCTGGTACAGAACCGTTATTTAACACAACATCTACTAAGTCTTGTTTGTTATAAGCTTTAGAGATTGCTTCACGAATATTTACGTTTGCAAGAGGTGTTGCTTCACCATTACGCTCTTGGTTAAATTTGAAATAGAATAATACTGATTCTAATTCTTTTTCTAAGTCAGCGTCATTTGCATATTGTGCAGCGAACTCACCTGAAAGACCTGCGCGATCTTTTTTATCTGTTTTGTATAAGTTAAGTCCAGTAGCAGTTTCTTTAACTACATCATAGTTAATTTCAGTAAGTTGCACTGTTTCTGCATCCCAATACTGATCATTTTTAACTAATTTCCAAGACAATCCAGTACCGTCCCATGCTTCAAGAACGAATGGTCCGTTAGAAAGTAGAGTTTCAGAGTTTGTAGCATAATCAGCACCTTGTTCAGTAACGAATGCTTCATTTAATGGCAAGTAAGTTCCAAAAGCCATTAGAGACAAGAAGTAAGGAACTGGTTTTTCTAATGTAACTTCTAAAGTTTTTTCGTCAATTGCTTTAACACCTAGTTCAGTGTAATCAACTTCTCCTGCAGAGATTTCTGTTGCATTTTTAATTACACCAGACATCATGTATGGACCGTATTCAGATGCAGTTTCAGGGTTCATAGCACGTTTCCAAGCGAACTCGAAATCTCCAGCTGTTACAGCTGTGCCATTTGACCAGTTTGCATCACGAATTGTGAATGTGTAAACTAATCCATCTTTTGAAACTGTAGGTTCTGCTTCAGCCATTGCTGGAATTGGTACATTGTTTTCATCTAAACGATATAGACCTTCAGCAACGTTGTTTAAAAGATCAAATCCAACTGAATCTGTTACAAGTGAAGAATCCATTGTTGGAATCTCAGCACCCATCATTAGGTTCAGGACTTGTTCCTCTTCCACGTCTTCAACTACTGGAGTTTCTTCTTTATCAGTAGGTGTTGCTGGTGTTTCTGTTACTTCTTCTTTGTCGCCACAAGCAGCTAAGAAGACACTAAGAATTAATATTAGGCTTAACAGCCAAACTAACTTGTTTTTCTTCATAAAGTTGACCCCCTTAAGTTTTCTGAAAAATTCGTACAAAATGATTATACATAAAATAAAAAATATGCACAACCCTTTTTTATAATTTATTTACAATTATGTAACAGGAATATTACAGTAATATAACAAAAGTGTTGGGATATAAGGTTTTTAGAATTCAAAATAATACGATAGTCTCATAATAATTTTGATTTTTTCCTTCAATTCTTTTACAATATGTAATGGATTGAGGTGAATCATATTGAAAGTAAAGTTAATTATTTTTAGTTTAATACAAATTTTAATTGTCATAATTATGTTAATTAATAACCAAAGTTTGGGTTTAATACCATACATTAATACTTCTTTTTTATTCGGTGCTACACTCGTTTTTATTGGATTGGTAGTTTATGTATTTTCAAAAGGTTTTTTCGACATATTCACGATGAGTATGCGGAAGGTTTTTACACCAAAAAGATATCTAGAAGATGTAACCTCCATGAGATCCCCATCTGAGTTATTTGATTTTCCATACATTCCATTGTTCCAAATAGGTGGGACTATTTTACTTTGTATGTCAATTGCATTATTTATATATTATTTGCAATAATTTAGGCTTGATTTTTGAGTTTCTTCTATATTATAATTCAATCACAATAATCATTATTTGCTAAGACGAAGAGTAGTACATTTGAACGGGAAATTTAGAAAGTCTGTGGTTGCTGAAAACAGATCTTTCCTTCAAGTGGAATGGACTTCCGAGCTTATTTTGCGAACCTTTATAAGGTGTAGCATAATACGTCCCTTCACGTTATGAAGATAAAGAGGCCAAGAACATTTGGCAATCTGGGTGGTACCACGGATTCACACATCATTCGTCCCTGTTTCAGGGGATAGTGATGTGTTTTTTTATATTTAAGGAGGAATTTTAATGAAAAGAATTTTTTCAGGTGTCCAGCCTACCGGAACAGTAACTCTAGGCAATTACATTGGAGCATTTCGTCAATTCACAACGTTACAAGATGAATATGACTGTATTTTTTGTATCGTAGATCAGCATGCCATAACCGTCCCACAAGATCGTTTAGAACTTCGTAAAAATATCCGCTCGCTGGCAGCCTTATATTTAGCAGTCGGTATCAACCCGGATAAAGCTATTCTTTTTATTCAATCGGAAGTACCTGCACATGCTCAGGCTGGATGGATGATGCAATGTATCTCATACATCGGTGAGCTTGAACGCATGACTCAGTTTAAAGATAAGTCTACTGGGAAAGATGGCGTTTCTGCTTCCCTACTAACTTATCCTCCTCTTATGGCTGCAGATATTATTCTATATCAAACAGATTTTGTTCCTGTAGGAGATGATCAGAAACAACATGTTGAATTAACAAGGGACTTAACCGAAAGATTTAACAAACGATACAATGATGTTCTAACGATTCCAGAAATTCGCTTACCCAAAAATGGAGCCCGTATAAAGGCTTTACAAGACCCGCTTAAAAAAATGAGTAAATCTGATCCAAATAAAAAATCAACGATTTCATTATTAGATTCTCCTAAAGAAATTGAGAAGAAAATAAAAAGTGCAGTGACAGATTCTGAAGGTATTGTTTCTTTTGATGTAGAAAACAAACCCGGCGTTTCTAATTTGTTAACAATTGAGGCTGCGCTGACTGGTGAAACGATTGAAGCATTAGTTACAAAGTACAATGGTGTAGGTTACGGAAATTTCAAGGCATCGGTAGCCAATGCAATTATTGATCACCTTAAGCCTATCCAAGATCGATACGAAACGTTATTAGATTCTGAAGAATTAGATACTATCTTGGATCAAGGTGCTGATAAAGCACAAGCTATTGCATCAAAAACTCTTAGAAAAATGGAGAACGCGATGGGTTTGGGAAGAAAACGATAAAAGTTAGCAGAATAAAAGAACTAACGAATAAAGTGAATTCCGGTGTTTGGATGATAAACATCCAAACACTTTTCCATGTATAGCCTAGGGATCGGTAATTTAAATATAATAATATCTGTAATAGACTCATTACAATGCATATGTAACTAATGGTAAACAATATCCATTTTATCAACAAATCACCCTTTTACACTACTATATGAAAATTCAGTGTTAGTAAGTCTAATTAGCCCTTTTTTATTGCGTACAACTTCAGTAAATTGAAAATAAGAACTACCGGGAAACTGAGGTCCGATACTTTTAAGAAAGTCTTAGTTTATTTTTCATACAATGTCTACATAGGTTTCCGGGCCGCTTTAAACCGCAAACGTTCTACGTCATAACCTAAAAAATTCATAAAAATTAGCACCGTGACTCTGTCACAAATGAGGCCACTGAAAAAGCAACGCTATTTGCTTCACTTTTACAGTGAATTCTAAAATATCCTATTCGAAAAAATTTGATTTGATTTTTGAATTATAGAGAGTTTTTTTTGCACCTCTAGCATTAGCAAGCGGCATAAATTAACTTCCATATTTTCTCTATTCCGACTCAGACTCCTATTTTACTAACTTGAACATCGAATTTTCCAACTGAGCAATCGATCACCAGAAATTTTGTTGATAAACACCAAAGCTTCATCAATGGAATGAAAAATAAAGTTATTTAAAAGACTTTAAAAAACCAAGCATACTGGGTTCTCGACTGCAAAAAATATTATACCCTGTTAATTCTAAATAAAAACCCGCATCTAAACTTTCGTTTAGATGCGGGTTTACTATTTTTTCATTTTATTTAGTAGATTTAATAGGTTCTTCAGCAATTAATTCGATTTGATTCAAATCAAAGTTACCAGCGTAGTCGATATCATAGAATTTCACACGGTCATTAACTGGGCGTAACTCTAAACGGTATTGAATAGGGATAATTGGTGCATTTTCACTCATATATTCTTGCCATTCACGGAATTTACCTGAACGGTATTCAGAATCGAAAGCTTCTGGAGAGTCAATTGCAGCTAATAGCTCTTCCAACTTATCAGAAGTGTAACGGCTGAAGTTATATTGTGCAGTCTTAGAGTATAATCCTGATGGAGATGGGTTTGTACCTGTTCCCCAAGCAGCCATGAACATGTCAATCTCAGGGTCATCAGCTTGTACTTTATCATAGAAGCTGTTGAACTCGATTGTACGACCAGTTGCTAGTGTTACATTTAAACCAACATCTTTCAAGTTTTGCAGGTAGAATGATGCGATATCTTCAGCGATTTCTGCACCTGACATTGTCGCAAATTTAATTTCAAGTGGTTTACCATCTTTGCCTTCACGAAGTCCGTCACCATCAACGTCTTCATAACCAGCTTCATCAAGTAATGCGTTCGCTTTGTCCGGGTCATATGTGTAACCTTCTAAAGTATCATCATAGAATGATTTAAATACTGGTGGAATTAGAGAATTTGCACGCTCACGTAAGTTGTTGTAATACACTTCAGAAACTTGTTCAACATCAAGTGCATAGCCCATTGCTTGACGAAGTTTCACATCACCCATCTTCGCATTTGGATCCATTACAACTTCGCTCTTTTCTATGTCATACTTACCAAGTTTGAAACCAATATATTGGTAGTAAAGCTCATTACGACCTAGGACTGTAATATTGTCTAAATCTTCTATTTCAGGATATTTGTCTGAACTGAAAGTATTAGCCGTCATATCATACTCCCCTGTCTTTAAAGCAACAGAGATAGAAGTCGATGGAACTGTTTTCACTAAAACTTGGTCAAGTTTTGGTGCACCTTTCCAGTAGTGTTCGTTTTTCACGAATTGTACTGATTCACCTGGAATAATTTTGTCGAATTTGAAAGCACCTAATGTTACGATGTCTCTACGTACAGCATCAGATTCTAATAAATCTGCTACTGGAATGTCTTTTAGAATGTGGCTTGGTTCAGCTGACGTCCAAATTCCATCTCCACCACTAAAGATTGCAGGTGACAATTTGTTGAAAGAAATTTCTAAGGTAGTTTCGTCTACTTTCTCAATACCAGAAATTGTATCTGCTTTGCCATCGTGATATTCTACTGCACCCACGATGTTTTGGAAATCCACATCATAACGAACTCCTGTATAGTCTGGGTGACCAATAATTAAGTAAGGTTGAATTAAGTCTTCGATTTTTAAAGGTTCTCCATCAGACCATTTCACACCATCACGAATTTTAATTGTTACTTTGTTATTTTCTTGATCAACTTCCATACTTGCAATTCCTTCTCCATTAAGTAAGAAGTCGCCGTCTGTTTGGAAAATTGCATTACTTGCAAATTCCATAATATCTGCATCATAACCATCTTCATATAGAACTGTTGAGAAAATCCCTTGGAAAGGTGAGTCATTTACTAAAGCTACTTTTAAAGTACCTCCGTCAATTACATCTCCTTCGTTCTCTACATTAAGTGGGAAACTAGCAGTTTCTTCTGTATCTTCAGCTTCTGCATCTGTTTCACCATCATCAGTTGTTGTACCTTCTGGTGGATCTTCAGAAGATGTATTACCATCATTATTACAAGCACCAAGGACAAGCATTAAAGCCAGTAGTAAAGCTAGTAAAGCCCATATCTTTTTGTTCATTCCATTTCCTCCTCTTTGTTCTGTTGTGTTAGTTTTTCTATATCAAACGTTGTACGTTTAATACCAATAAATAAATAGATCAACCTAGTCTTTGTTTAGCATCTGCGGAGCGACGAATTGCCTGCCCGATATAATTGATTGCTAGCATTAAGAATAAAATTAGTAATGACGCCGGTAACCATACCCACCATTTTTCAGATAAGACAATTGGGTTGGTTGCATAACTCACAAGTGTTCCTAAACTTGGCGTGGAAGGCGGTAATCCGAAACCTAAAAATGAAAGTCCAGTTTCAATCCCAACATTTCCTGCAAAGTTTAACGTCAATTCTACAATCAAAATTGAGCTTAAGTTAGGCATCATTTTTTTAAAAATAATGACCCCATCACCTGTACCCATTGTTTTCGACGCATTAATATAGTCTCTGCTACCCTCAGATAGTGCCTTACTTCTTACTAAACGAGCGATACCAGGCCATAAGAAAATGCTTACAATCAAAATGAATATCGGTATATTATATTTTGGAACAATTGTTACAAAAACAATGATAATCATCAATGAGGGTATCGTAATAAAGAAATCAATGATCCTCATAAAAATATTATCGATCCATCCCCCAAAGTAACCGGTGACTAGTCCAATGAAAACCCCTATTATGCCCGTTATAACAGTAATTGCTATCGCAATGGTAAGAGAGTTTCTCGCACCAATAATTAATTGACCTAAAATATCTCGACCACCTTGGTCAGCACCTAGGAAAAATTTATCTCCTGGAGGAGCAAACTTATCTCTCAAGCTAACTCGCATCATCTCTTGTTGATCAATCATCGAAGACCAAATATAGATTGTAAGAATTAAGATTACTAATGCAAACAATGAAAACATGGCTAATTTATCTTTTTTGAACTCACGAGCAATAACTTGAAATCCAGTAGGCGGAGAGCTTGCTGATAATCCAGGCTCTAAGATCGCATCTTTTTTCTTATCTTTCATCTGAGTACACTCTCCTTAACATTATTTTTCGTCAATCTATCCTAATACGTGGATCTACGATGCTCATAATGATATCGGATAATAGACTACCTAATAATGTTAAGAATCCGTACAGCATTACCAAAGCCGTTATTACACTATAATCACGTCCAGATATGGATTGAATGAACAATTGTCCCATTCCGGGATAGCCAAAAATAGTTTCAATAAAAATGGATCCGCCTAATAATCCAGTAATAGTAAAGCCTAAGAAAGCAGCAACCGGTAATAAAGAATTCCGGAAGATATGTCTTGAATATACCTTGTTTATTGGTATTCCTTTACTACGAGCGGTTCGGACATAATCTTGAGACTTAGCATCGATAACTTCTGTTCGAAGATATTGAATAACACCTGTCGTTCCTAATATAGCAAATGTAATCGCTGGTAAAAGAATGTGATAGATTTTACTCCAAATATACCCCAAGGATCCATTGTCATATTTGATGTCAACGGTACCACTGGTTGGGAACCATTGGAGTTGATAGCCGAAAAAGAATAAGAAGATTAAGGCTAGTACAAATACTGGGATTGCATAACTTATGAAACTATAAAGTACGACTGTTTTATCCAAGAATGTATTCTGGTATCTTCCAGCAAGTACCCCCAAAGGTATCGCTATTAAGTACAGTAAAAACACACTGAGTAAAGCTAACCAAAGCGTATTTAATGCACGATCACCAAGTAGTTCGGAAACAGGGAGTTTATATGTATAACTCTTCCCAAAGTCACCTTGTGCAGCATTCGATATCCATCTAAAATACTGTTCATACCATGGATCATAAAATCCTGCTTGTATTCGTAGTTCTTCAATTCGAGCAGGATCTGTATCGGGTGTAATCATTCCTGTAAAAGGGTCACCTGGCATGAACTTCGCCATAATAAAGATGAGTAAACTTAAAACAAATAATTGAGGAATCATGACTAATACACGCCGAAAAATCGTTTTCCACATATTAAATGACCACCTCGCGTTCTTCCTTTTTCGCTACTGCATGTGTGTCTGAAATCGGAAGGAGATCATAAACTCTACCATTAGTATCATAATACTTATGATTTTCTACTTGATAATTTTGCTCGACATTTATTCTTTCGACTTTTCTAGCTTCCCGTGTTGAAGGTTCAATATTAGGAATGGCCGATAATAACCGTTTAGTATATATATGTTGAGGAGACTGATATATATCTCTCTTTGTACCCGATTCAACAAAACGTCCTTTGTTCATAATGGCTATTTCATCACACATATGTTTGACTACACCAAGGTCATGCGAAATGAAAAGGTAGCTCAATCCTAGTTCTTGTTGTATTTCTTTTAAAAAGTTTAGTACTTGGGCTTGTACTGATAAATCGAGTGCTGATACGGGTTCGTCCGCAATAATTAATTTCGGATTACTTGCAATGGCCCGAGCTATTCCAATCCGTTGCTTCTGTCCACCCGAAAATTCATGAGGATATTTTAATTTAGAATCTTCTGGCATACCGACGATTGCTAACAGTTCATTTATTCTTTTCTTTTCTTCTAAGTCAGATAATTTCAAAAAATTACGAATAGGTTCTGCAATTATATCTTTCACCCGTTTGCGAGGATTTAAGCTAGAGTGTGCATCTTGGAAAATCATTTGGATATCTCGATTATACGAAGAGTTTCGTTGGCGACGTTGGTTTGTCACATCTACACCTTCGTATACAATACTTCCTGACGTGATTTTCTCAAGACCAATAATTGCTTTTCCTGTTGTGGATTTCCCACATCCAGATTCACCTACTAAGCCGTATGTTTTTCCTTTTTCAAATTCCATACTAATACCATCTACGGCATGAACATGATCTACGATTGTATTAAAGAATCCACCTCTAACAGGATAATGAACTTGTAAGTCTTTTATCTCCATAAAGCTCATGTTAAACTTCCTCCTTCTTCACCTTCAAAATAAAAGTGATTCCAGCAGGTACATCGAACAAAATGACCTGGTGCAATTTCATGAAGTTGTGGTTCATTTTCATGTGCATCTTCTTGAATCCAAGGTATACGTGAAGCAAAACGACAACCGGTTCGTGGTAAATTTACTAACGAAGGCACTACGCCTTGTATCACTTCTAATTTTTCTGAATCACTATGAGTTTGTGGAATCGAATTTAGTAGTGATCTTGTATACGGATGTCTTGGGTTACTAAATAATTCATCTACACCTGCTTCTTCTATAATTTGACCGGCATACATAACGGCGACTCTATCAGCTACCTCTGCTACAACACCTAAATCATGCGTGATTAAAATAATTCCTGATTGGGTTTCAGCTTGCAAGTCCTTTAGTAAGTCCAGGATTTGAGCTTGTATCGTTACATCTAGTGCTGTTGTTGGTTCATCCGCAATAATAATTGAGGGTTTACAAGAAATGGCAATTGCAATTATTACTCGTTGTCGCATTCCACCAGATAACTGATGGGGAAATTGATGTGCTACTCGTTTGGGGTTTGGTATTCCTACTTGAGTTAATAGTTCTTGGACTCGAAAGGAACGTTCCTTCTTTGAGAGCTTGGTATGGTAAATAAGGCTTTCTTCAATTTGATCACCAATTCGCATTAATGGGTTTAATGCAGAAAGCGGGTCTTGAAAGATCATTCCAATATCGTTACCACGAACATCGTTCAATCTATCTTCTGATAATTCGGCTAAATTATTTCCTTTAAACTCAATTTCCCCAGTAATTCTTGTCACATTCGCATCGTGGAGTCCTATGATGGAAGTTGCTAAAGTACTTTTACCACAACCGGATTCTCCGACAATAGCTAAAATTTCATTCTTTTTTAAATGAATGGAAACACCGTCTACAGCGTCAAAATAAGTATCTTTAATTCTGAAACTAGTATGTAAATCTTTAATCGTTAAAAGATTTTGAGTTATGTTCAAGCTATTACTCCTCTCAAGTAAATACTAAGATGCGATAAAACTTACACTCTCTTCGCAAGATTGCAATTATTCCGTTAATTGTTTCTCTAAATATAAATATTATTACAGAAATATTACTATAGCAACATATTTTTTTATATTTTCCTATTCTTACTTTATTTTATAATTACTTTTGTTGAATAATGTAAGTAATACCAAGGTTTAATTCGGAAACCGTAGTAATAAAAAAATTATTTTTTTAAATGAAAATTGTACGAGGTAAATTCAAAAATTTCACTAACAAATAGAATTGATTTCATGCTTTATCAATAATAGCTAAGATTTCATTCTTTTTTAAAATGAATGGAAACACCCTCTACAGCGTTAAATAAGTATCTTTAATTCTGAAACTAGTATTCGAATCGTTAATAGTTAATAGATTTTGAGTTATGTTCAAGCTATTACTCCTCTCAAGTAAATACTAAGATGCGGTCAAACTTACACTCTCTTCCCAAAATTTAAATTATTCTGTTATTGTTTCTCTAAATATAAATATTATTATAGAAATATCACTATGGCAACATATTTTTTTTAGATTTTCCTATTTTCACATTATTCTATAATTACTTTTATTGAATAATGTGATTACTACCAAGGTTTAATTCGGAATCCGTAGTAATAAAAAAATTTTTTTTTTATTACTAAATTGTACGAGGTAAATTCTTAACTTTCAATGACAAATAGATTTGATTTTATACTTTATTAATAATAGTGTGGTATGTAGTATAGGAAAATATTCTGAAAGATAAGAGTTGGTCGTTGACAGATAGCTTGTGAAACCGTTCATATATTTAGTGAATTAAGGGATTCAGAAATAAGAATAGAGTAGGCGAGTTAATGAATTGATGCGCCTCTCACAGATCCATACGTGCGGGGCACCCCAAACGGCTCCTCCATGCTTATCCCCTTTGCTCGATTTTCTTCCGCATCTCCTTCCTTCAAACACAACCTCACAGCTATGCCCAATATTAGAATACTTAAGCTAGGTCAGTTTCCACGAGAATAAAATTTCACCCTCTTGTGTTACTTTTCTGTATAAACTAATTGTTTTATCAAAGTGACGTCGTCAGTAACATATAAAAAGACACGAATCGTGAGATTCGTGTCACCTATAACTGCCAGTCGCAAAAATATCTCCTCAAAAGAGGAGATAAATTTGATTATACTTTTTTAAATAATAAGCTTGCATTATGACCACCAAAACCTAATGAATTGCTCATCGCATAATTTATCTCTTTTTCACGTCTTGCATTTGCAACATAATCCAAATCACATATTGGATCCGGATTTTCTAAGTTCATGGTTGGAGGTAAAATACTTTCATGGATTGCAAGCACTGTGAAAATCGCTTCAATCCCTCCAGCAGCTCCTAGTAAATGCCCTGTCATTGATTTAGTTGAACTCATCGCCAGTTTGTATGCATGTTCACCAAATACTGATTTGACCGCTAATGTTTCAAATTGATCATTGTACGGTGTACTTGTACCATGGGCATTTATGTAATCAACTTCTGAATGCTCGATTCCAGCATCTGCAAGTGCTTGTTTCATTGCACGAGCAGCTCCTTCTCCCTCTGGAGCGGGTGCTGTAATATGGTGCGCATCTCCAGTTGAACCATAACCAATTACTTCTGCATAAATTCTTGCTCCACGCGCTTTTGCATGTTCATACTCTTCTAAAATAACGATACCTGCTCCTTCACCAATAACAAATCCATCACGCTTACTATCGAATGGACGTGAAGCAGTTTTAGGATCCGGGTTTAAGGTAAGTGCTGTATTCGAACAGAAACCAGCAACTGACATATTCGTTATAGGGGCTTCTGCACCTCCAGAAATCATCACATCTGCATCACCACGTTCAATCACTTTAAATGCATCGCCAATAGAATTGGTTCCTGAAGCACATGCTGTTACCGTACAAGAGTTCATTGCTTTTGCTCCGAAATAAATGGATACTTGCCCAGCAGCCATATCTGGAATCATCATTGGCACGAAAAATGGGCTCACTCGACGATAGCCCCGATCAAGGAATGTGCGGAATTGTGATTCATATGTTTCCATTCCGCCAATACCTGATCCTATCCAGACACCCGTACGAAGACCAAGTTCTGGTGTAATCTCTATGTTTGCATCCTTAATAGCCATAATTGATGCAGCTAACGCAAAATGTGTAAAGCGATCCATCTTACGAGCTTCTTTTCGTTCTATATACGTTTCAATATCAAAATCTTTCACTTCTGCTGCTAATTTTACAGGGAAATCATCTGGATTTACTCGAGTTATAGGACCAACGCCAGATTTACCTTCTTTTATTCCAGCCCAAGTGGTTTCAATATCATTTCCAAGTGGAGTAACTGCTCCTACTCCTGTTATAACTACACGACGTTTTGTCATTGCTGTATTCTCTCCCTCATGTGAAATCTAAACATAGTTCAACTAAAAATAATTTTACAATTGCAACTAAGTTTTATTTTCTTTTTGTAAATAAACAGAAATGGTTATTTACCTATCTTCATGCAAATTGCTCCCCATGTTAAACCGCCACCAAATCCTACAAGAACAACTACATCATCATCTTTCACTTTTCCAGCTAACATTTCTTCTTTTAAAGCAATCGGGATAGAAGAAGATGAGGTGTTACCAAATTGCTTAATTGTAGTAGACATTTTTTCTTCTGGTAAACCCAGTCGTTGTCTAGAAGACTCCATAATACGGATATTAGCTTGGTGAGGCACCAGGAAATCTACGTCTTCTTTTGTTAGACCGGCTTTAGTAATAACATTTTCTGCTGACTCTCCCATTTGACGAACGGCAAATTTAAAGACTTCTCGACCATTCATTTCAAGATGAGGTCCGTTTTGTAGTAAATGTTTCCCACCAGAACCGTCTGCACCAAGTTCAAATGATAGAATACCTCGGCCTTCAGAAACCTGACCAATAATGACAGCCCCAGCTCCATCTCCAAATAATACAGCAGTATTACGATCATCATAATTTGTGATTTTTGATAGTTTCTCAACACCCACAACTAAAACATATGGATATACACCGGACTCCACAAATTGTTTGGCTGTAACGACTCCATAGATAAATCCTGCACATGCTGCAGATAAGTCCATAGCTGCAGCATTTTTTGCTCCAATTTTCTCTTGAATCATCGTTGATACACTTGGAAAGGGCGTATCAGGTGTAACTGTTGCTACTATAATTAATCCAATTTGATTTGCATCAATTCCTGCGTCTTTTATTGCCTCCATCGAAGCTTCATATGCCATATCTGATGTATCAACATTATCGTCCGCAATTCTTCTCTCTTCTATACCTGTACGCGTACGAATCCATTCATCGGTCGTATCCATCTGTTTTTCCAAGTCAAAGTTAGTGACAACTCGTTCTGGCAGATATCTTCCTAAACCAATCATTCCAACATCCATGATACACCCTCATTTCAATTATTATCTTATATTAGTACCTGGTATTAATTATATCTAATTGAACATCATATTTCAATACATTGACATGAATTAGCCAAACTTCTACAAAGATTTTAAAATGGTCGTGTGTTAAAATGAATTTATATGATATGATTACTTTAAATAAATACTCTATCTCGAGGTGAACAACATGAAATTAGTTTTTACATTAGTATGGTCATTTCTACTTGTTAGCACATTAAATTACGTGGTTAGTTCTGTAAATGCTGTTCCATTTGATTTCAAATTAGGTGCAATTCTTTCAGTTGGATTTGCAGTCATGATTTATATCATCTCTTCGATTATTCCAAATGATCCAGTAACTCATGAAAACCACTAATTTGCATAACCTATGAAGGGTCTGATTGAAGTAACTACTTCAATCAGACCCTTTATTTATTTTAGGTTCACTTGTACTTGGCCATCATTAACTGTTACATCCATAAAGCTACCAGGTTCTAATTCCCCACTTAGTAACTCCTTCGCTAATGCTGTTTCGACATGTCGTTGAATAAAACGACGCAAAGGCCGTGCACCAAATGCTGCATCTGTTCCTTCAGCCACTACCCAATCAATTAATTGTTGTGAGAATGTGACATTAACTTCCTGCTCTTTTAGTCGCTTCGCCAATTGAGCTAAATACTTCTCGGTTATAGAAGTAAAATGTGATCCTTTTAATGAATGAAATAACACGATTTCATCCATCCGATTTAATAATTCCGGTTTAAAATGTGATCGAAGGGCTGACATCACTAATGACTCTGCTTGGTCTCCACCTTCTAGTAAGTACTGAGAACCAATATTTGATGTCAAAATGACAACGGTATTAGAGAAATTGACCACTCGGCCTTGACTATCTGTTATGCGTCCATCGTCTAAAAGTTGGAGCAAAATATTTGCGACATCCGGATGAGCTTTTTCAATTTCATCAAGCAATATCACTGAATATGGATTACGTCGAACCATCTCTGTCAGTTGACCACCCTCTTCATAACCAATGTAACCAGGAGGTGCTCCTATAAGACGTGATACACTATGCTTTTCCATATATTCAGACATGTCAATACGAATGAAATGATCTTCTGAATCAAATAAATTTGCGGCTAATGCTTTTGCAAGCTCTGTTTTCCCTACACCTGTTGGTCCAAGGAATAAGAAGGAGCCGATTGGTTTTGATGGATCTTTAATACCTGCGCGCGCACGCCAAACGGCTTCAGTCACAAACTGAACGGCTTGATCCTGGCCTACTACACGTTCTTGAAGTGTTTCTTTAAGTCTAAGAAGTTTATCTCGTTCTCCTTCAACGAGTTTCATTACTGGAATACCTGTCCAACGGGAAACGATAGATGCGATTTCTTCAGAAGTCACTTCTTCACGAAGCAATCGATTGTCTGAAGACTCCTCAAGAGCTATTTCAAGAGCAGCTATCTCTTTTTCGAGTTTCGGCATTTTACCATGATGAAGTTCTGCCGCTTTAGTATAATCTGAATTGTTTTCAGCAATTTCTAAATCACGACGATACGTATCTAAGAGCTCCCGCTTCTTTTGTATATGTTGGAGTGACTCTTTTTCCAGGGTCCACTGATTACGCATCGACTCACTTGAAGATTTCAGAGCTTGGAGTTCATGACGTAAATTTGATAACCGTTGTATACTTGCTTGATCTTTTTCTTTCATTAATGCTTGTTCTTCAATTTCAAGTTGCATCATTCTTCGTGTGACTTCATCAAGTTCTTGTGGCATGGAATCAATTTCAGTTCGAATCATTGCACATGCTTCATCTACCAAATCAATCGCTTTATCTGGTAAAAAACGTTCAGTTAGATAACGGTTTGACAACTGAGCTGCAGCTACAATTGCACGGTCGTGGATACGTACGGCATGATGTAATTCAAATCGTTCTTTTAATCCACGTAAAATAGATACAGTATCTTCAACTGTTGGTTCACGTACTAAAACCTGCTGAAAACGACGTTCTAGAGCTTTATCCTTTTCAATATTCATCCGGTATTCATCAAGCGTAGTTGCTCCGATACAGTGAAGCTCACCTCTAGCTAACATTGGTTTCAACATATTTCCAGCATCCATTGCTCCTTCTGTTTTTCCTGCACCGACAATTGTATGGATTTCATCGATAAAAAGAATGATGCGGCCTTCTGCTTCTTTTACCTCTTTTAACACAGCTTGTAAGCGCTCTTCAAATTCTCCTCGATATTTAGCACCTGCTATTAGTGAACTCATATCTAGTTCATAGATGTCCCGGTCTTTTAATCCCTCTGGCACATCTTTTCGTACAATTCGCTGGGCTAACCCTTCCACAATCGCTGTTTTACCAACTCCAGGCTCTCCAATAAGAACTGGATTATTTTTTGTTTTTCGAGAAAGTATACGAATCACATGCCTAATTTCTTGATCACGACCAATAACTGGATCCATTTTCCCGTTTCTTGCCAGCTCCACCAAGTTACGTCCATATAATTCAAGTGGTCTCTTTTGTTCCTGTTGTTGATGCATGCACGTTTCACTCCTCAGTTTGACCTTCTTTGACCTTTGAATTAATTATACAATTTTTGGAGATGAATTGTAAAGTATAATGCATAAATATGGTTTATTCGAGTTCCAACTCTACTTAATTGTTCCCCCTAATTATTAAAACCGGGCAGAGTACGCCCGGTCCTTTTAAGAAGGGTAACAATAGAAACCCGTTTATTTCCGCTACGGTGGACGCTTTTCGCGGGCATGCCTTCAGTCTCCTCGTCACTGCAAAAACATGTGCTCCTGCGG
>NZ_ALJG01000292.1 GCF_000286315.1 Paenisporosarcina sp. TG20
TCCTGCGGAATAAGCGAGTCCAGAGAGACCCCGCAGGAGCTAGCGACGAGGAGGCTCACTGGACCGCCCGCGGAAAGCGTCCGCCTGCAACGGAAATCATAACATAAACCAAAGTGGATACTGTGTGCTTTCTTTAAGGACCGGGCGTACTGTGCCTGGTTTTACTTTTGTAAAGTTAAAAGCATATTTAATTATACCTTCAAGCAAAAAAGTAGAAGCGAGAAAAACAAGGTGTTATACTTTTGTTAGAGTCATTATTTAAGGAGGATATTTTTTATGGCAATTGTACACGGAACAGATAAAAGTTTCTCTAGTGAAATTTCAGAGGGTTTAGTATTAGTTGATTTTTGGGCAGCATGGTGTGGTCCTTGTAAAATGATCGCTCCAGTATTAGAAGAATTAGATGCTGAAATGAATAATAAAGTAAAAATTGTTAAAGTTGACGTCGATGCAAACCAAGAAACTGCAAGTAACTTCGGCATTATGTCAATTCCAACATTACTTCTATTCAAAGATGGAGAACCGGTGGATAAAGTGGTTGGATTTAATCCTAAAGAAGCATTAGTAGAATTAGTAAACAAGCACGCATAATATTGTATTTTAGTCAGTATGATTAAGTCACTTCTGATTCAGAATAACAATTGCAATATATTATTAAAAACCGGGTACCCATGGGCACCCGGTTTTTTCAACAGGTGATGAAAATATGAAAGAATTAATTCAACAAAAATGTGCAATACTACCGGATCATCCTGGTGTTTACTTGATGAAAGATAGGCAAAGCACAATTATTTATGTAGGAAAAGCAAAAGTATTAAAAAATCGAGTGCGCTCTTATTTTACGGGAAGTCATGATGGGAAAACTCAACGATTAGTTAACGAAATTGAAGACTTTGAATACATCGTTACTTCTTCAAATATCGAAGCATTGATTTTAGAGCTTAATTTAATCAAAAAGCATGATCCTAAATATAATATTATGCTTAAAGATGATAAGACATATCCTTATATTAAAATAACAGATGAAAAAAACCCGAAATTGATAACTACAAGACAAGTTAAAAAGGACAAAGGAAAATACTTTGGTCCTTATCCTAATGCATATGCAGCAAGTGAAACAAAAAAGTTGTTGGACAGGCTGTATCCTCTAAGGAAATGCATAACGTTACCTGATCGAGTGTGTTTATATTATCATCTTGGACAATGTTTAGCGCCGTGTGTAAAACCAATTGAGCAGGATACTTATGCGGAAATTATCGATGAAATCACTCGCTTTTTAAATGGTGGTTACCAACAGGTTAAAAAAGATTTAACTTACAAAATGACAGTAGCTTCCGAGAATTTAGAGTTTGAAAGAGCAAAAGAATATCGTGATCAGATTACGCATATTGAAACGGTAATGGAAAAGCAAAAAATTACGACGAATGATTTTACTGACCGGGATATATTCGGTTTTGCAATTAATAAAGGCTGGATGTGTGTTCAAGTATTCTTCGTACGACAAGGTAAGCTAATAGAGCGTGATGCATCGGTATTTCCGTTATATCAAGATCCTGAAGATGAGTTCTTAACTTTCTTAGGTCAATTTTATGATTTACCGCATCACATTAAACCGAAAGAAGTGTTGTTACCTAGTTCAGTTGATTTAGATCTAGCTAGACAACTACTAGAAATAAAAGTCGCTTCTCCAAACCGGGGAAAGAAAAAGCAAATGATTGATTTAGCAATAAAGAATGCTGAAATTGCAATTAGTGAAAAATTCCAACTCATTGATAGACAAGAGCAACGAACTATTGGTGCAGTTGAGGAATTAGGGATAGCAATGAATATTGCATCACCTTTAAGAATTGAAGCATTCGATAATTCTCATATTTATGGGGCAGATGCTGTTTCTGCAATGGTGTCGTTCATAGACGGGAAAGCAAATAGAAAAGATTATCGCAAATATAAAACAAAAACAGCTGCACGCCATGATGACTACGGGGCGATGCGGGAAGTCGTAAGAAGAAGATATACAAGAGTGTTAAAAGATAAATTACCACTACCGGATTTAATCGTAATCGACGGTGGTAAAGGTCAAATGGAGATTGCCCGGGAAATTATTGAAGATGAACTTGGTTTATCTATCCCGATTGCAGGTCTAGCAAAAGATGAGAAGCACAAAACTTCTTCATTGTTATTTGGTGACCCTCCCCAAATTATTCCTTTGAAACGAACGAGTGAAGGTTTTTATTTACTTCAACGCATTCAAGATGAAGTACATCGATTTGCTATTACATTCCACCGACAACAACGTGGAAAACAAACTATTGCTTCAGCATTAGATGGATTTGAAGGAATTGGACCAAAACGGAAAAAAATGTTACTAAAACATTTTGGATCCGTAAAGCGTATTAAAGAAGCAACAGTAGAAGAATTAAAACAATCAGGATTGCCTTCACAAATAGCTGAATCTGTGGCGGTTTATTTTCAAAATGAAACATTGTCAAAAGAATAATCTTATGATATTCTTGATTCACTGAAATTGAATCACTAAAATGGAATGTTCATTATGAATATTCAATAATTAAGTGGTGATAGAGGCGCGAAAATCATTAGTACCATGTGAGAGGATGAACAGATCCTAAGACTGCATGTGAAAGGGAAATTCGCCGAAGATCAACATATACTGTACCTTATGTTGATCTGGTTTTGCATTGAACAAATGCAGGATTGTCAGAATCTAATGGATTCTGGAGGGCTATCTCACATGGACGCTTCTTTTGAACGTACATGCTTGGAGACAGCTTTTCACGAATTTTCGTGGATAGCTGTTTTTTTATACTGAAAATGAATTAAATTAAAGAAATCAGTATAAGAGAAATAGACATTTGCTTGTACAATTATTGGTGCAAACTGTGTTTTTCCAAAATAGCTTCTTTAGAAATAAGGGAGAGTCTAAATTGAGTAGAATTGTCATGAAATTTGGCGGAACTTCAGTGGGAAACACTGAACGTATTCGCAGCGTAGCAAAACGTATTATTAGAGAAACTGCAAAAGGGCATGAAATTGTTGTGGTAGTCTCTGCAATGGGGAAGACGACAGATGAATTAATGTGTTTAGCAGAAGAATTATCGGCAGCACCTTCAAAACGTGAAATGGATATGTTGTTGTCAACGGGGGAACAAGTGACAATTGCTTTACTTACGATGGCACTTAATCATATGGGTCAAGACGCGGTATCGTTTACTGGTTGGCAAGCAGGAATTAGAACTGAATCTGTTTATCGAAATGCAAGAATTGAAGAAATTGATAATGTTCGAATGGAACAAGCTTTGAATGCTGGAAAAGTTATAGTTGTTGCGGGATTCCAAGGAATGGATTCATATGGTGAAATCACAACGTTGGGTCGCGGGGGGTCTGATACAACGGCAGTAGCGATAGCAGCCTCTATTCAAGCTGACAGATGTGATATTTATACAGATGTAGATGGAATATATACCTCTGATCCACGTTTTGTAAAAGATGCTCGGAAACTACAACAATTATCTTATGATGAAATGTTGGAGCTAGCCAATTTGGGAGCGGGTGTTTTACATCCTCGTGCTGTCGAATTTGCTAAAAACTTTTGTATACCACTCAGTGTTCGGTCAAGTATGAGCGAAGAAATGGGAACCATACTATTGGAGGAACCAACGATGGAGAAAAATTTAATTGTACGCGGTGTTGCATTTGAACCTGAAATTGTTCGGATTACAGTAGCATATAAAGTGCCATTTAACGGCTCGCTTGCTAATATTTTTACAACATTAGCAAAACAACATGTAAACGTTGATATTATTGTTCAAAGTATTATGGAAGGCATACAACCAAGTGTGTCATTTTCGATAAAAAAAGAAAATTTTGCTGAGACTGTTCAGGTGTTGGAAAATAATAAAGAAGCATTAGGCTACCAATCAACAAATTTCGAAGTGGGTTTAGCAAAGGTATCAATTGTTGGGTCAGGAATGGTGTCAAATCCAGGGGTAGCTGCCCAAATGTTCGATCGATTACGCATTGAAGGAATTCCAGTAAAAATGGTGAGTACGTCTGAAATCAAAGTTTCAGTCGTTATACCTGAAAGTGACATGTTAAAAGCGACAAATGCATTACATCATGAATTTGGCTTAGCTGTAGTTCAAGTATAAGAAACTTTGTGCTGTGATGAAATTAGTAACATGAGAGGCAGTGGAGAGTATGAACTGGCAAATCGTGGAGAATCTAATCAAAAAAGCACAGGACGATGGAGAATTCGATAATCTACCGGGAGCAGGGAAACCGCTAGCGCCAGATGAATTTGCCCATTACCCGAAGGACATTCGAATGGTGATGCGTATATTAAAAAACTCGGGACATGATGCAGAGGCACAATTTATTAAAGAGGAAATGAACGAATTACAATCTCAAATTAAAAGAGCCTTGAAAGATGAAAAAACAGATCTTGAAAAGCAATATAATAAAAAACTTGTACAAATGAACCAATTGTTGTCTAAAAAAGGGATTCAGACAAATAGTAGTGTGTTTAAACAATATCACTCTCAAATATCCAACAAGTTTAATTGAGAAAAAAACAGACAGTCACTCTTTGTAGATGACTGTCATTTTTATTTTACACCAATCATGCACGCACAGCGTTGCTTACCATCTCTAATTGATCTATTCGGAAAAAAGGTATTAGACTTTTTCTTTTAAATCCCATTTCACATGAAATTGAACTACTTGTTTCTTAATAGACTTTTCATCAAAACACTCTGTCATATAGCCACCTAATTTTTGTTGTTGTTGTGCTAGAAAGCCTGCTTCTAAACGGAAACAACGTTGCTCAATTTGAAGTAAACCAGGTTCTCCATTCAAAATAAAAAATGCTTCATTTTTTGATGAGTTTTCAAGTGTTAACTTACCCCAACCTGCTTCTTCAAAAAAAGAGATTGTTTCTTCCATTGAAAACATTTGAAACTTACGAGCTAATTCTTTTCCCGACCAGTATAAAATATCATTTTCATGCTTGCCCAAAATTGTAGAAAGCACATGATCTCGAATTAATTCATATCCAAAAATAGGTACTTTTTTTGTATCTGTCATAGTCATTTTAAGCCCGCTTTCTTAGTCAAAAATATATTGATAACAGAATTTATCATGAACAAGGTAGAAAAACTGTACAAAAGCGAGAATTTTCTTCAGTTTAGTGGTTTATGTTGTAGAATACCTTGCCTTGACGCTCCTTAATGATGGGAGTACAATAAACATGTCATAATATTGTACCATGATAAGGTATGTAGTCAATATTGCTTTTGGTTTATATGAAGTCCTGATTTGACTATCTATTTTAAGTACTAAGGAGGGTAACAGTCTTGTTGAAAGATCGTGAATTTTATTTACGTCGTTTACATTCTTTACTAGGAATTATTCCGGTTGGTTTGTTTTTGACGCAACATTTTGTTGTAAACCATTATGCAACTAGAGGGCCAGACGCATTTAATGCTGCGGCTCACGTTATGGAGGGTCTTCCATTCCGTTTGTTTTTAGAGTGGTTTGTGATTTTCTTACCACTTATGTTTCATGCATTCTATGGCCTCTACATAGGATTCACCGCGAAAAATAATGCAAACCGCTACGGCACTTTCCGTAACTGGATGTTTGTTTTTCAACGTATTACAGGAGTATTCCTTGTCGTGTTTATCGCATGGCATATTTTTGAAACGCGATTCCAAGCAGCAATTGGTGCAAAAGAAGTTGATTTTAACATGATGGCTGATATTTTAGCGAATCCATTTATGTTTGCATTTTATGTCGCAGGTGTTGTAGCTGCAACATTCCACTTTGCAAATGGTATATGGTCTTTCCTTGTAAGTTGGGGTATTACTCAATCTCCTCGGTCACAACAAATTTCTACTTATGTGAGTATAATTATCTTCTTAGCACTAACTGTAATCGGCGTTCAATCACTCTTTGCATTCGTGTAAATAGTTTATGTAATTGAAAACGCTTGACTACTACTAAAAAGAGGAGTGAGAAAGATCATGGCAAAAAGTAAATTGATTGTTGTCGGTGGCGGTTTAGCTGGGTTAATGGCAACAATTAAAGCAGCAGAAAAAGGTACACCAGTTGAATTATTTTCTATTGTACCTGTTAAACGCTCACACTCAGTGTGTGCGCAAGGCGGCATTAATGGAGCTGTAAATACAAAAGGTGAAGGCGATTCAACTGCAATTCACTTTGACGATACAGTATATGGTGGGGATTTCTTAGCGAACCAACCACCTGTACAAGCAATGACTGAAGCGGCACCAGGCATCATTCGTTTATTAGATCGTATGGGTGTTATGTTTAACCGTACATCTGAAGGGTTACTTGATTTCCGTCGCTTTGGTGGTACCATGTATCATCGTACAGCTTTCGCCGGCGCAACAACGGGCCAACAATTATTATATGCATTAGACGAGCAAGTACGTCGTTATGAAGTAGACGGTCTTGTGACAAAGTATGAAGGTTGGGAATTCCTTGGTGTTATTCTTGACGAAGACGGCGTTTGTCGTGGCGTAAAAGCACAAAATCTAACAACAATGGAGATTCGTGCATTCCGCGGTGATTCTGTTATTATGGCAACTGGTGGACCTGGTATTATTTTCGGTAAATCAACGAACTCTATAATAAACACAGGTTCAGCAGCGTCGATTGTTTATCAACAGGGAGCAAACTATGCAAATGGTGAGTTTATTCAAATTCATCCTACTGCCATTCCTGGAGACGACAAACTTCGTTTAATGTCCGAATCAGCACGTGGTGAAGGTGGACGTATTTGGACTTATAAAGACGGTAAACCTTGGTATTTCTTAGAAGAAAAATACCCAGCTTACGGAAACTTAGTACCTCGTGATATCGCTACTCGCGAAATTTTTGATGTATGTGTTAATCAAAAACTAGGAGTTAATGGCGAGAACATGGTGTACTTGGATCTTTCTCATAAAGATCCAAAAGAGTTGGATATTAAATTGGGTGGAATCATCGAAATTTATGAGAAATTCATGGGCGACGATCCACGTAAAGTACCAATGAAAATCTTCCCAGCGGTTCACTATTCTATGGGTGGGTTATGGGTTGATTTTGATCAAATGACAAACATACCAGGTTTATTTGCTGCAGGTGAATGTGATTACTCTCAACATGGTGCAAACCGTCTTGGAGCGAATTCATTACTATCTGCAATATACGCTGGAACAATTGCAGGTCCGAATGCAGTAGCATATATGAGCAAACTAAAAAAACACGCAGAAGACATGCCGTCTACTATTTTTGATGAACAGCTTGCTGATGAGCAACAAAAATGGGATGACACGATGGCATTAAGCGGTACTGAAAACGCATACGTGTTGCATAAAGAACTTGGTGAATGGATGACGGATAATGTAACAGTTGTTCGTTACAACGATCGCTTACAAGCAACAGATGAAAAGATACAAGAACTATTAGAAAGATATAACAATATTAATATAAATGACACGCAAAAGTGGTCGAATCAAGGGGCGACTTTCACACGTCAATTGAAAAATATGTTATACTTAGCACGTGTTATTACACTGGGTGCCCTTAACCGTGATGAGAGTCGTGGTGCTCATTACAAGCCAGATTTCCCGGAACGTAATGATGAGAAATTCATGAAAACTACGGTAGCAAAATTCGACCCAACAACGGGCGCACCGATCTTCCATTATGAAGATATCGATGTCTCTTTAATACCACCACGTAAACGTGACTATTCAGCGAAAGGGGATTAATCATGAACGCAACAGCTACTAAAACAGTCGTTCTCGAGATTCTTCGCCAGGATACCACTGAATCTACACCATATTGGGAAAAATTCGAATTAAATTATAGACCAAATATGAACGTTATATCTGCTTTAATGGAAATTCGTCGTAATCCCATCAACTCAGAGGGTAAAGAAACAACACCTGTAAACTGGGATATGAACTGTTTGGAAGAAGTATGTGGTGCATGTTCGATGGTTATCAATGGCAGACCTCGTCAATCTTGTACGGCTCTTATTGATAAATTAGAACAACCAATTCGCTTGGAACCAATGAAAACATTCCCTGTTGTACGCGACCTTATTGTTGATCGTACACGTATGTTTGATGCATTGAAAAAAGTGAAAGCATGGGTTCCAATTGATGGTACTTATGATCTAGGTGAAGGTCCACGTATGCCTGAACGTAAACGTCAATGGGCATATGAATTATCAAAATGTATGACGTGTGGTGTATGTATGGAAGCATGTCCAAACGTCAACAGCGAATCAAACTTCGTCGGACCACAAGTGTTATCACAAGTGCGTCTAATGAATGCGCATCCAACAGGTTCTATGAATAAAGACGAGCGTCTTAATATACTTATGGGTGATGGTGGACTTGCGAATTGTGGTAATTCGCAAAACTGTGTAGCATCATGTCCAAAAGGAATTCCTATTACTACATCTATCGCAGCGTTAAACCGTGATACGTCAATTCAAATGTTTAAAAATTTCTTTGGTAGTGACCATATGGTCGACTAAAAAGACTTTTAAAATAAAGTCCCTCGCAAATGCGAGGGACATTTTTTTGTTTAAAAAATCGTGGAATTTTATTTTGTTAAATAAATGTTCTTAATTTAAGCTATCAAATCAAGCAAAATACCGGTTCATTCTTCTTTGTTTTTCTCGTTATTATGTTACAATAATATTTAAAATGATTGATTATTAATTTATTAATTTTTAAAACTTTACTTTAAGGAGTCTTCATTCCATGCATGCAACATACATTCAAGACCTAGAAAAATGGGCAAATGATTTCAATTTTTCGGTATCTGTTCAAGTTCGATTCGGTGATACAGATATGTATGGTCATTTAAACAACACATATAATTTTTCATATTTCGAGTTTGCTCGAATTGAATACTTTAAGCATATCGGTTTAATGAATGATTGGCTTAATCCGAAAGGTATGACCATTCCAGTTGTCGCAAATCTTCAATGTGATTATGTCAAGCAAGTTTTCTTTGATGAAAAGCTTCAAATCCATGTGAAAACTGAGTCTGTGGGCACTTCATCAGTGGATATTCATTATCATGCAACAAACGAAAAAGGGAATACTGTTTTCACAGGAAGAGGAACGATTGTTCAAATAAACAAACAAACAGGTAAAGGTTTTCCATGGACTGAAAAAGAAAAATCGCTATTCATTTTAAAATAGCCGTGACCTCCTCTAGACTTTTATCATAAGTTACAAAGAATAGCGGATAGGGGGGGCGCATGTTGTCAGAACGAGCACATCATCGTTCATTATTAACAGGACGAGAACGTGAAATTTTTCAATTGTTGGTTCGTGATAATTCAACAAAAGATATTTCACTTCAACTAAAGATTAATGAGAAAACGGTAAGAAATCACATCTCGAATACCATTCAAAAATTGGGTGTATCAGGAAGATCTCAAGCAATACTAGAACTTTTAAGATTAGGCGAATTATCTCTTGATTGAGTAGCCCTTGCCAATTCCCTGAAAAAACGTCACAATGAATAGCAAGTAGACGTAATTCAGGGAGTTGATTTTAAACATGACAGAGCTAAATTTGAAAAAAAATCACAATCAAGAACAAGTGGCCTTTTTAGAAAAAGAACTTCGATATATTTCAGGAATCATAAAACAAAAAGGTCGCAAAATTTTAAGTAATTATACTGTAACACCACCACAATTTATTGCGTTACAATGGTTATTCGAGCACGGTGATATGACAATTGGTGACCTTTCAACGAAAATGTACTTGGCATTTAGTACAACGACAGACTTAGTTGATCGTATGGAGAAGAACAATCTTGTATTGCGGGTACGTGATGAGCAAGACCGTCGCGTAGTCCGCATTCATTTATTAAAAGAGGGTGAACGCGTGATTGAAGAAGTAATTCAAAAACGCCAAGCTTATTTACAAGAAATTTTGGTTAATTTTGAGGCTCCAGATGTCAAGAATTTGTCTATGTTGCTTCAAAAGCTTCATGTAGAAATGAAAGAGGATTGAGGCGATCTCGTGAATGCACCTATCGGCGTGATCGATTCAGGTGTTGGCGGCTTGACTGTTGTCAAAGAGCTCATGCGAAGATTGCCCAATGAACAATTTCTCTACATTGGAGATACAGCGAGATGTCCATATGGCCCGCGTTCAGCAACTGAAGTGCGGAAGTTCACATGGCAATTGGCAGATGCATTAAAATCGCACTCGATCAAAATGCTCGTTGTCGCATGTAACACAGCAACAGCAGTCGCACTTGAATCTTTACAAAAAAAATGTCCATTTCCGGTTGTAGGTGTAATATTTCCGGGAGCACGGGCAGCTATTAAAGTAACAAAACGATCAGAAGTCTGCATTTTAGGTACAGTCGGCACTGTTCATAGTGGAGCTTACGAGCAAGCTTTAAAATCCTTATCTTCTTCATGTAAGATAGTTCCGCTTGCTTGTCCACCATTCGTTCCACTTGTTGAAAGTGGGGAATATGAAGGTGACTTTGCTTTTGAATTAGTTAGAAAAACACTAGAACCTTTGAATAAAGAGTCGTTTGATACGTTAATTTTAGGATGTACACATTATCCTTTATTACAAAATCATATAGAACAGACGGTAGGTCCAAATGTGATTGTTTTGTCGTCTGCTGAAGAAACAGCAGATGATGTAGATAGAATACTCACCTATTACCAAATTCAACGAAAAAAAGTCAATGTGGAAGAACATTATTTCTACACAACCGGATCCGTTGCAATGTTTAAGACCACCGTTAGTAAATGGCTTGAAATTCCAAACCCAAAAGTTCAACAAATATCATTTGAATAAAACCCGTTGGTTCTTTGAAATAGGAACTGCGGGTTTTGATTCGTTTAGAGAAAATGTGATAGGATAGAAACACGAGCGAACGTAGTCGAGGAGGCAAATAATATTTGAGAAATGATGGACGGAACACAACACAACTTAGACCTGTTAAGATCGAAACTGATTACTTGGTACATCCTGAAGGTTCTGTTTTAATTACGGTTGGGCGTACAAAAGTTATTTGCACGGTGACAATCGAAGAACGTGTACCACCATTTTTACGTGGTAAAGGAAAGGGTTGGATAACAGCCGAATACTCTATGCTACCTAGAGCTACAGGCTCTCGAACTCAACGAGAAGCAACAAAAGGTAAAATTGGTGGTCGTACAATGGAAATTCAACGACTCATTGGACGAGCATTAAGAGCCGTTGTTAACTTAGAAGCGTTAGGTGAGCGTACATTATGGGTCGACTGTGATGTCATCCAAGCAGATGGGGGTACACGAACAGCTTCAATTACAGGCGCTTTTGTTGCCATGACTATAGCTATTGCCAAATTACAAGATGCAAAAAACTTACCTGATTTCCCAGTTACTGATTTCTTAGCTGCAACGAGTGTTGGAATGGATGAAACATTTGGTCCAATTTTAGATTTAAACTATTTGGAAGATTCTTCTGCAAATGTCGATATGAATATTATCCAAACCGGTTCTGGCCATCTTGTAGAACTACAAGGTACTGGAGAAGAAGCTACATTTACAAGACAACAGCTCAACGAAATGCTCGATCTTGGTGATAAAGGAATTAAAGAATTAGTTGAAATCCAAAAACAGGCGCTTGGAGAAATTGCTAATCGTATTAGTGCGAAAGTAGATGATTTGAAATGAAACAAGTAATTGTAGCGACTAAAAATAAAGGCAAAGCAAAAGATTTTGAAACAATTTTCAATCCATTAGGCTATAAAGTGTTAACGCTTCATGATGTAGCGGATGATATGGATGTCGAAGAAACTGGGACTTCGTTTGAAGAGAATGCAATTCTAAAAGCGGAGGCGCTTGCTCAGCGCTTGCAAACGTTTGTAATAGCTGATGACAGTGGTTTATCAATTGACGCTTTAAATGGTGCGCCAGGTATCTATTCTGCCAGGTATGCAGGAGAAGCTAAAAGTGATGAAGCCAACATGGAAAAAGTGTTGACTGAACTTACAGATATAAGGGATGATAAACGTACAGCTCGTTTTTGTTGTGCCATTGCTTTAGCTGGTCCAAACATGAAAACAAAAACTGCATTTGGTACATGTGAGGGTATAATTGCACATGATAAAAAAGGGACAAATGGTTTCGGTTATGACCCCATATTTTTTGTGCCGCAACTGGGCAAAATGATGGCGGAATTAAACCCTTCAGAAAAAGCAGCTATTTCACATCGTGGAAATGCCATCAAGATAATAGCAGAAGATTTACCAAACTTATTAAAGTAAGGTGGTGAGTGAATGCGTATTTTAGTAATTAGTGATACTCACGGAGAAACAGATTTAATGGATCATGTTAAACAAGAAGTGGGTCCTCTTGATGCAGTTTTTCATTGTGGAGATAGTGAACTTGATGCTCATCACGCATCTCTACAATCTTGCTACGTGGTCGCAGGCAATTGCGACTGGGATTCCTCATTCGAGACGGAAGTGTTTACCGAAGTCAATGGAGTGCCTATTTTCATGACGCATGGTCACTTATTACAAGTGAAATCGTCATTGATACCATTAACTACCCGTGCCCAAGAACTAGGAGCGGCTGTGATTCTCTATGGGCATACTCATTTACTAGGTGCTGAGCTTATAGATGATGCACTTTTCGTGAATCCGGGCAGCTTAGAATTGCCCAGAGGTCGCAAGGAAAAGAGTTATGCAATTATAGAAAAATCACATCTGAAGTGGCAAGTAACATTCTTTTCAAATGAACATAAAATAATCGATCAAGTAATTTTTCCGATTGTTAAAAATTAGTATTGACTTTTGTGCGTAGAATTTATATAATAAGTATTGTCTTTCATTTCAAAAAGAACTGAAATGCATCATGTCTCAGTAGCTCAGCCGGATAGAGCAACGCCCTTCTAAGGCGTCGGTCGGGAGTTCGAATCTCTCCTGGGACGTAAATTTTACTTGAGTAACTCAACAAGTTCAACGGTTGTCGATACTAGGTATTTCTAAAGGTAATCTAACTTTTGTGAAATTCACCTGAAAAATCGTCCACCAAATCAACTTCCTAAATTATATTTAGGAGGTTTTTTTGTGACTAAAAAAGTAGGAATATTTGATGTTTCAATTAATACTGAAATATTGAAAACGAAAAAAGTTGCTCCAAAAGAAATGACTGTGGAAAAAGCATTATCAATTGTACATCAGCAAATGAAATTGAATGGCTATCGTGAGCGAACTTTAAATGATTACAATCTAATTTTTAACCAATTCGCAGAAGCAGTTAAAATTCAATATTTGGAAGACATTAATGTAAATTCGATTTATAAATGGTTTGAAAGCATGAATGTATCGCAATCAACTAAAAGCACTCGTTTAAAGTGCCTAAAAGCCGTTTTAAGGAAGTGTTACAACAATGGATGGTATCAATCAAAGTTTTGGTTAACTGTCCAAATAAAACTCGATAAGAAAGTTAAACAGGGTGTTCCCCCAGTAGTTTTTTTGGTGTTTCTTAGTAATTGGAGGGTTTTATGTAATTGAGAACATCTTAGCATTGACACGAACGTTATATAGTTATTTATTAAAATATATTACTAAAATACGAACGTACTAACAAAAGTTAACAGTTAATTGTTCGTGTTTTGAATGAAGTATGACATTTCAGATGGTCGTGAGAGTGATTTGCCGCATATGACATTTTGCTTAAAGGGGGTGTTTAATGGGGAACTCCTCGGAACTCGCTAAAATCAAATACTGATAGCGGCAAATGATGATTTCAAAAGTGAAATAAATATATGTATTATGATTTACTCGTGCAGCTCGACCATATACTGACGATTGGTGTTAGTATAAAATGGTAATTAAAGGTGGTGGAATATTTGGAGAAAATATTAGAAGGTAATTATGATTGGGTACCAATTGTAGGAGCGTTAATCTCATTAGTTGCTGTATTTGTGGCTATTGTTGCAGTTGTTTTTCAGTTTAAACAATTTAAAAAGATAAGAGAACCAATTATTGCACCTGCTATGAGAAATTTTGATTTAGAACTGCCAGAAACTCATTTAGATTGGGACACAGGAGAAAAACTTGATGACAAATTTTCTGAAACAACCATACCGATATATAATTATGGTGGAACTACCGCAATCAATATAATGTATAGTTACAAATGTATCAATTTGGCAGAAGTTAAAGAAAGTTTGGATAACATAAAGTTACATAAAGATAATGTTATTAAAATTGACTCCATTGATAAAAAAGTCAAAGATTCTTTTGATTTATATTTTAGTAATGAAAATGAAAAAACGAGTAATTTTCGTAGATTTCATAACATTCGGAGTTATATTAAAAGTAAAGATTTGATTCAACCTGGTGAAAGTATTGACATCTTTTTACCCAGTTATTTCATAGTAATTATTAATTATGCTTTTCGGCTATCAAGACTTGAAGATATAAAATTACCAAAATTACAACTTAAAATGAGATACAAAGATGTAAATTATCAAGATTGGGAAATGAAATACATAATACAAATGGGTGGAAGTTTTAATTATAAAAGGAATCGCTTGGAATCAAGTTTTGTCTCTGAATTTGTTAGTAAAAAACGGATAAATTGGAAAATTGAAAATGCTAAAGTTAAAATCTCAAATGCTATTCAACATATCTTAACCTTATTGAAAAGATTGAAAAAGAAAATGCTTTCTTTATTCACTAAATGAATACCGCATACATAAAAAGGACGTACCATTTTGGCGCGTTCAAATCGTTTCCTATTATAGAATGAAAGCATATGTACGAATTTATAATTTACTTGTCATACTCGTCAAGCAGTGCGTTTAAGTGATAGAATATTATGGAAACATTATCACAAATTGGGGGCTGGATCAATGCAAAATATCGGAGCAGAATTTAAATTACGAGTTTACAGTAGACGATGGGACCATGGCGACAATTACACTTTAGCGAAAACTGAGAATGGTTGGACGGTTTCAACTATGAAATATCACCAAGGAATCGAAAGCGACAAACATGCTAGTCCAGGATTGGAAAAAGCGCTCGGTTCAGAATCAATTTCATATCCATCTGATTTGGGATATTTCCTTTCTGATATTTGGGACGCTTCACAAAACAAAAGCAAAGAAATGTATTCTGCCTCATCCTCTGGCGACATAATGCCGGTAGCATATCCGATAGTGCCACCATCCATATACCATAAACTATTGTGGTCACGAGCAATTTTAGAAAAATCTTTTACTTCCCATCGTTTCAAAATTTCAAAATAAGTTTTTTCATTTTCATATTCTCCTACTGCAAGTATATCAAGTAATCTTTTCACTCGGTCTTGAGTTAAAGGGATTTTCTTGCCCCATTTTTCATCGTCTTGAGAAACCACTTTCTGATGGGTCATAGAATGGATAGCTGCTCGTATTTCAGTATTTGTCATGTCTAAAGGAAATTCTTTTTCTATAGTACTTACATTTTCTTCAACTTCAATTATCAATTCACCATCGTCAGCAATTTTTTCTGTCATGCTTACATCTTTCTTCATAAACTTAGGCAAGTCTGGTTTAACATTCATGTAAATTAAAACGCTGAAGAATCCGACACATGCAACCACAATAACCGTTTTTTGAATTTTGGTTGTACTGATAAGTTTCATCATTTGTCCTCCAATATCAAAATATCAATGATTTGTGCTACTCGAAAATCATGCTTACTGATTTTATCAATAAGATGTAAAACTTCATTCTCCTTCATTACATCTGCTATCACTTGCAATACTTCAACCATTTCATTCATTCAATTATCCCCACAAATATTGGATACTATTAATTATATACCTAAATTATGGTAGTACAAGCTTTAAACATCATTACATACATATACTTATCAATACAATGAATATATGTACATTTGCTAAAAAATGTATTACCAAAGACCTTAGCCGAACGATTGTTATATAAACATTAATTAGGGAACGTATTACCGAAAAAGGAGAGATATACATGAAAGAATTGAAATCAAAAGTTATCAATTTTCGTGCAACAATAACGATATATGAAAAAATTAAAGCTTTTGCAACGTTGAATGATTTGACAGTGAGCGAAGCAATTTATGAGTTAATTACCACAAGAAAAGCAGGGAAAATTGAAGAGGCCATTAATCATTGATTTGATCAATTACCGAAACACTTATTTAAAACAATTATCTTCGACTGTGGTAAAGAATTTTCCAATTTGAAAAATGTCAGTAAACATCATGATATTGATATTTATTTCGCTGATCCAGGAACGCCTTCTCAAAGAGATTTAAATGAGCATTCTAACGGCATTCTTCGCCAGAATGGATTGCCTAAAGAAATGGATTTTCGCCCTGTTACACAAGATTATATATCTAGTGTTGCTTGACGCAGAACCCATATACCCAGAAAATCACTGAATTACCAAACACCCATTGAGTGTTTCATGGAACATGTGGCTGAACATGCAGATCAAGATATTTTGTCTCGCTTAATTTGACAAAATAATCGCAGGATTGTCAGTAGGGAAAGAGCCAAGCGTGGCCTGCTTGGCTCTTTTTCTCTTTAGGTTATGGTCGTTCAGATCTTGCATTTGAAATTGAACCGGAAACTGAAGTGGCCTCTATCCACAAAAGGAATTAGCAGTAATTGATCGCGCACGATAATTCCCCTATAACGTCTACGTTGATCATTTTACGAATACAGTAACCTGAAGTATGTAAATGTTCTTAACGCTGACCACGTTTAAGAATGCCTCCCAAGTATGCTTATCTTGAAGAGTGAAACCATTTTTTAATTTATTCCGTAGCTAGTAATGAATATAACGAATTGGAGGAAGATAAATGAAGGCTATTGTGTACACAAAGTACGGCCCCCCCGATGTTCTACAACTAAAAGAGGTAGAAAAACCAACTCCTAAGGATAATGAAATACTGGTAAAAATAAAAGCGACAACCGTAACAGTAGCAGATATTCGGGTACGGAGTTTTACAGTTCCGCTCTCTTTCTGGCTGCCTGCTCGAATAGCACTAGGTATAAGACAACCTAAAAAAACTATATTGGGAATGGAGTTAGCTGGGGTTGTTGAGTCAATAGGTAAAGATGTCAAGCTGTTTAAGAAAGGTGACCAGGTTTTTGCAGCTTCTCAAAGTTTTGGTGCTTATGCCGAGTATAAGTGTCTGCCAGAGGATGGAGCGGTTTCTATTAAACCTATCAATTTATCTTTTGAGGAAGCCGCTGCTATGCCAATAGGGGCAAGTGCAGCATTATTTTTTCTTAGAAAAGCTAATATACAGAGTGGCCAAAAGGTCCTTGTCTATGGAGCTTCAGGGAGTGTAGGAAGTTATGCGGTACAGATTGCCAAGTGTCTTGGAGCAGAAGTTACTGGGGTATGTAGTACTACGAATTTAGAATTAGTAAAATCTCTAGGAGCGGATAAGGTAATTGACTACACTGCAGAAGATTTTTCTAGTAAGGGCGAGACTTACGATGTAATTTTCGAAGCGGTAGATAAGAGTTCGTTCTCAGCTTGTATGAAATCACTAAAGAAGAACGGAACTTATATAAATGTAACTGTCCCATTACCAGGCGTTCGGATGCTGTGGACTAAATTGACTGGCACCAAAAAAATAATTTTAAGCCGAAATTCACCTGAAAATTCCCAAGATTTAGACCACCTTAAAGAACTTGTTGAGACGGGAAAGTTAAAAGTGGTCATTGACCGATCCTATGCATTTGAAGAAATAGTTGAAGCACATAGATATGTCGAGAAAGGACATAAGAAGGGCAATGTCGTTATAACTGTGGAGCAAAATAATAACTTAGCCTAAAAAAGTTACATCAAAAATAAGAGCATATAAATTTAGTAAGGGGTTCTCTTCAAAGGTGCAAAACACGAAATCGAGTCCCAAATAGTAATTTAAAACGAAATGATAGTAGCATCGTTTTTAGCGATGCTTTTTGTGCGACGGGCAGTT
>NZ_ALJG01000293.1 GCF_000286315.1 Paenisporosarcina sp. TG20
AAAGGGTATTGGTTTTTTTTGTGTGTTTTTTCGAATGGGATTAAAAAGTGAACTGAGAAAGAGGAGTAGGAAAGAGTTCTAGGTTATAAAGAGAAACTCCTGGTGGATGACGTAGAAATTTACCATTAATCGATTGCTTCCCCTAAACCGATGCTAGGTGGGGACTTTTCCCTTGTATGATTGATCTCCTCATATGTTGTAACTTTATTTTGAATTATCCGTCTAATTTTAAAAGAAGGGCGGAATCTATATGATGATAAAAATGAGTATATTAGTTACATTATTAGTAGCTCTTGTAGGATGTGGAACTGATGATGGGGGAGATCCATCAACTGTTAATGGAGATCCTTCTTCATCTGATAATAGTCAGTTTGTTGAATATGGGGTTGCTGGAAATATTGTTGAAATTACTACAAGTAATGATGAGGCTATTGCGGGAACCATTATGGTTGAAGGTCCTGAAGATAATGGTGCTAAGTATAAAGAGGCTGTTGTTACCGTAAAAACTGATACTAAAATCTATATTAATGATCTCACTGATTATGAAAGTCTAGAAGTGGGAATGTATGTTAACGTCTTTTTTGAGGGTCCAGTTAAAGAATCTCTTCCTGTTCAAGCAACAGCTAAGCAAATTAACATTATTCCGGAAGATCCTGTGCAAGAAACAACTCAAGAAGGAACAATATTACCTGGTCTACCTGTAGCGTGGATTATTCATCGAGGAGAAAAATACACGCTAGAAAACGTATATTCTAAAGAAGAGCTAGATCTAGATACAATAACATCAACCAATACTGTTACTGGAGAAGGTGATGGTACTATGAATGGTGAAGAAATTTTTATTGAGGAACCTAGCGGAGACTTGTTTATAATTGATGATTCAGGACCCAACGAGGAATGGGCAAGATATATTAAAATTGACCAAAAATAAATAAAGACATATCTAAGTATTCATTAATTTTTGGTTTGTTAAAGGAAAAGGTTGATTGATTTGTAGCAAAATAATCTGGATGGGCTCTCCCATATCTTAAGAATAATCCTATATTTTAATGGGATATTTATATTAAACCCGAAAAAGATTGTGAAGAAATTGCTTAAAAACCAGCTCAGCAAAGTTAAATAATCACCTTAATGCCTCATGATAGAGTGGACTAATTTTATTTGTAATTTTAAGGATAGGTGTTATTTTGAATGAAAAAGAAAATGAAGATTTTTATTTTGATATTCACAGCAGCTTTTGTTGCTTGCGGTTTAGGATTTACCTTTTATAAGCCTGACAGAGTACTTGGTCTTGAAGCAGAATTTGCCTTCAATGTAACCGATAAGAAATTACTCGTCGGGGATGCTGAACACGTGGTAATCGGCGAAGTTGTTAGTAAGCTGGAAGAAACAAAGGATGACATCGGACCTATCACTACCTACTCAATTGAGGTTCAAGAGGAGATCAAAGGTGCTTTAGAATCTAGTACAATTACTATTGTCCAACGAATAGGATATGATAATTTTAAAAAAGGTATCATAAAGTTTGAAGATGACGATTATTTAGTAGAAGGTAATTCTTATGTCTTAATCTTAAGATACGATGACATAATTGGGGAATATAGAATCACTACACCCAAATATGGAAATGTTCTAGCTAAGGAAAAGCAAGATAAATCTTTTAAAGAGGAAGTATTGACTGAATTTAAAGAGGCTGTGAAGAATCAACAAAAGCCTAAATATTAATTCTGATACATTTTATATAATGGAACTTGTTAATTAGATAAGATAAGCATAGCTGATTATGTTACTAATGTTATAGCATGGTTAGGAGAATAAGAGTTGTGACAGATCACTCTTAAAAAATTATGTTAAAGAACACTGTAGATTTAAAACAAAGTGAACTTCTTTTTATAGAAGTTCACTTTATTATTTTGTATTGTACCTACTTAATTTAATCTTAGGGCATCAGCATTATCCCATGCTGTAGAATCACTCAATTGGAAGTCTTTAACTAAGCTTCGATAATAGAAATTGATACTTGTACTAGATTTAATACTACTACTAAGTAGTTCTTTGTTTGCCGAAGTTAGTATTACATATCCTTCACCTAAGCCACTTTTATCAAAATTGTTGTTTGCATCAATTTCTAAATCTATATTTCCACTATAATTAAAAGGTGATACTACTAAGTCATTTTTACTGTACTTCCCATTAGACTTTAAGTTATAGCCTTCTAATTTCCAACCTTCATTCCAAGTTATATTAACCGTATGTTGCTGGGGGAATATTGGATGTCCATCTAACTTATATGTGAAGAATACCTTCATGATTGCATTCCCATCTTTATTAAATCCTGTGTTTACTGCTATTACTTGTAGTTTCGAACCTTCAGTAGGCGATTTCGCACTTGCAATTCCATAACCCATTCCAATTATCAATGAAAACATAAATAAGAATAGTATTACTTTCTTCATAAAAACTTCTCCCTTCCTAGATAATCCTCTGGCTTGCCTCAAACATTAATCGATAAATTCTGATAGTTAAAGTTTATCACACGTATTGGAAAGAATCTTATGATACAAAGGAACAGACGCCCGAAATTGCATTCTCGGTCATTTATTTTTAAAACAACAGATAGTATATAAAATTGATGTGCCATGAACTCAGTGTTCATGGTTTTTTATATATGGAGACATGATTTCCTTCTTTAGAAACGTAGGTTTCCTCTTAGAGAAAATTAATTTTTTTCAGTGATACATTCTTGTTTAGAAATTCTATTTAATTTAGGAATGAGTACTTTCATTTTAAAAGATCGGACGATTTTTTATATATACTTTTAAAACTATATTGTTATCAATGTCGATTTTTAAACAGGTGAATGATTGTAGTGAAAGGCGGCGACTCCACTGGGAAAAGCGAGTCCGGTGAGACCCCGCAGCTAGCGCACAATGGAACGAAGGCTAAGAACGCCACGTCGTGTGGCGAAGCCTTCGTGACCAACATCCTGTTGGCCCGAGGAGGCTCACGGGACCGCCCACGGAAAGCGTCCGGCATGTTTCTGCATCGCTACGCTTGCTTCGAAACATGAAAGTGCGTTGTAACGGAAATCACTAGACTTTAATAGAAGGCTATCTTATAAAGGATCGGGCGTACTTGGCCGGTTTTTCTTATGTAGTAAGTTTCGATTCACTAGTCCAGCCGAAGCAAAATGAGTTGAGTGAAGTCATTGTCACTTATTTTAGTAATATTTAGATGTTTTTAGAATGATTTTTAAAAATCAAAGAAAAAAATGTTACATTTTCATCCTTTTCATATTGAAAACTTTGGCGAGCGATTGCTCAGTTGGAAAATATCGAGTCCAAGTTGGAAAAATGGAAGTCCAAGTTGGAATTTTTGAGCTCCAAGTTGGAAAAATCACCTCTCAAGTTGGAATAGGTAAAATAAGGTAAACTAAACGATACATTTCCCAAACACAGATAATCCAACTTGTAAGTCACCAGATGTTCTTAAAATTCCTGATATGTGCTACTAATAACATCTTCCTTTATATAAGAACAGTTAGAACCCTTGAATTATATACAAATCTTTAATAAGATAGGGCTGAATGGTTAATATGAAGGGAAGATTATTATGAGTACAGATGCGTTATTAATGATCTTAATTATATTTAGTATAAATATTGTTTATGTGACGTTTTTTACTGTTCGTATGATATTGACGCTAAAAGGGTATCGTTATTTTGCTGCCTTTATTAGTATTTTTGAAGTAATTGTTTATGTACTTGGACTTGGCCTGGTGTTGGATAATCTGGATGAGATTCAAAATCTAGTGGCTTATGCTATCGGATACGGAACAGGTGTTATAGTTGGTACAAAGATTGAAGAGAAAATGGCACTTGGTTATATTACAGTAAATGTGATTACAACTGAAGAAAATAAAGCTTTGCCTGGGTTATTGCGCGATAGAGGATATGGAGTAACGGATTGGGATGCGAATGGTCTTGAAGGTGTTCGTAAATCAATGCAGATTTTGACACCGCGTAAGTATGAATTGAAGCTATACGCAACCATTAAGGAGTTAGATCCTAAAGCCTTTATTATTACGTATGAACCGAAAGCAATTCACGGAGGATTCTGGGTGAAAACAGTTAAAAGGGGTAACCTGTTCAAATGAAGAAAAAGACAGTGTGGTTTGAAGTGGAAGAGAATGAGACAATTGAAGAATGTTTGGAACGTATGAAGAACGAAGGCTACATAGCAACAGGTCGAAGAGAGCAACCGCTGTTTGAAGAAACGAATGGTGAATATTCTCCTATTAGACAAATCATTCAATTTAAAGGTACGTACATCTCAGAGGAACCATAAAAATGTCTTAAAGACGAACGATATTGTTTTCTGAATTATTATTGTTCGTATTTTCGCATTGACTCATGGCTTGGCTCTTGTTAAAATATAAATATAGAAACATTAATATCCCCATATATGCTAAAGAATTGGCTTTAGCGTCTCTACCAGGTCACCGTAAATGACCGGACTATGCGGGAAAGCAACTTTTGGATAAAACGAGGGATGTGAGTCTGCATATGTTTACATATATGACAGCAATTCATAACCTAATTTTAGAGTCCTCAAGTAACCTGCTTTTCACCGCATAGTGAGCAGTTTATTTGAGGATTTTTACGTTGTAAATATATAACAGTAGTGTCTACTTACAGGCATTACAGAAAGAGAAAGCGATTTAACTAGCATCTTATACACATACTGGTGTTTCAAACATAAATAAAGGAGAGATTTTCAATGAATCCAAAAATTGGCGTTATCATGGGAAGCTCGAGTGACTGGGAAACAATGAAGCATACATGTGACATATTAGACGAATTGCAAGTCTCATATGAGAAAAAGGTAGTGTCTGCACATCGAACGCCAGATTTAATGTTTGAATACGCTCACTCAGCGAGAGATCGAGGGATTCAAGTAATCATAGCGGGTGCTGGTGGTGCTGCTCATTTACCGGGGATGGTTGCTTCTAAAACAACGTTGCCAGTTATCGGAGTTCCTATTCAGTCGAAAGCGTTGAGTGGAATGGATTCACTCCTTTCAATCGTTCAAATGCCCGCGGGTGTGCCGGTAGCTACAGTGGCGATTGGTAAAGCAGGTGCAATAAATGCTGGTTTACTTGCAACACAAATGTTGGCGATGACGGATCAAACGTTAGTGCAAAGTTTAGATCAGCGACGACAAGCAACGTCAGAAAAGGTTTTTGAAAGCAATGGTGATTTACGATGACAAAAACCGTTTACCCAGGACAAACAATTGGGATTATTGGTGGTGGTCAATTAGGACGTATGATGGCTTTAGCTGCTAAGGAAGCAGGATTTAAAATAGCCGTACTTGATCCGACTATGGATTCGCCTTGTGGCCAAGTGGCAGATATTCAAATTGTTGCTGCTTTTAATGATGAAACTGCATTAGAGGAATTAGCAGAAGTGAGCGATGTCATTACGTATGAATTTGAGAACATTGACTATAAGGGATTAAAACGCCTTACTGAATATGCTTACGTGCCTCAAGGGGCTGAGCTTGTTAGAATTACACAAAATCGTATTACTGAGAAAGCTGCAATTCGTGAAGCAGGTGTGTCAGTTGCGAATTATGTTTCTGCTACAAGTCTTATAGAATTGAATGAATTAATTGTTGAAGTTGGTTTCCCTTGTATCGTTAAGACGGCATTTGGTGGCTACGATGGCAAAGGACAAGTACTGTTAAATTCAATGAGTGATTTAAAGCTAGCCGAACCACTATTTGAACACGGTGCTTGTGTTGCAGAAGTGTTTGTTCCTTTCACAAAAGAAATCTCTGTCATCGTCCAGCGCAATGGAAACGGGGAAACATATTGTTTACCTGTTGGCGAGAATATCCATAAACATCATATTTTACATGAAACGATTGTTCCAGCTAGAGTATCAGAGTCGGTTTTGACACAAGCTACAATTGCTGCAGAAAAAATCGCAGATCATTTGAAGTTAGTCGGAACGTTGGCAGTGGAAATGTTTGTTTTAGAAGATGAAACGATTGTCATTAACGAGCTAGCACCTCGTCCACATAATTCGGGACACTATTCAATAGAAGGAAGTTCCATTTCACAGTTTCATCAACATATACGTGCGATTTGTGGCTGGCCACTTCGTAAACCAGTTCTACACCAATCCACAGTGATGGTAAATGTGCTTGGAGAACATGTCGTACCTTTATCAAACGCTATTTCAAAATATCCGAATTGGTCGATTCATCTTTACGGGAAAAACGAAGCTAAAGTGAAACGGAAAATGGGGCATGTAACCATTTTAACCGATGATATAAATAAAACATTACAAGAAATCGAGCATTCTGACATTTGGTCAGAATAGAAGGAGAACATATATATGATAGAACGTTATACACGACCTGAAATGGGAGCAATTTGGACAGAACAGAATAAGTACCAAGCTTGGCTAGAAGTTGAAATCTTAGCATGTGAAGCTTGGGCTGAATTAGGAGATATCCCTAAGGAAGACGTAGCCAAGATTCGCGCGAATGCATCATTTGATGTTAAACGTATTTTAGAAATTGAAGAGGAAACACGCCATGATGTAGTAGCATTTACACGTGCTGTTTCTGAAACACTTGGCGAAGAACGCAAATGGGTACATTATGGTCTTACTTCTACTGACGTCGTAGATACGGCTCTTTCTTATATTATTAAGCAAGCAAATGTCATTCTTCGTAAAGACTTAAATAATTTCATTGAAATTTTAGCGAATAAAGCAAAAGAACATAAATTCACAGTAATGATGGGACGTACACATGGTGTACACGCTGAGCCAACTACTTTTGGATTAAAGCTAGCATTATGGCATGAAGAAATGAAACGTAACTTGGAACGTTTTGAAGCAGCTGCTAAGTCAATTGAAACGGGTAAAATGTCTGGTGCAGTTGGAACATATGCAAACATTGATCCTTTCGTAGAGACCTATGTATGTGACAACTTAGGAATTGCTGCATCACCGATTTCAACACAAACACTTCAACGCGATCGACATGCTCAATACATGAGTACACTTGCGCTAATCGCAACATCTGTAGAGAAGTTTGCAACAGAAGTGCGAGGCTTACAAAAATCAGAAACGCGTGAAGTAGAGGAATCTTTTGCAAAAGGTCAAAAAGGATCTTCAGCAATGCCACATAAACGCAACCCGATTGGTTCTGAAAATATGGTGGGTCTTGCAAGATTAATTCGCGGATATATGTTAACTGCTTATGAAAATGTACCATTATGGCATGAACGTGATATTTCACATTCATCAGCAGAGCGTGTTATTCTGCCAGACGCTACAATCGCATTAAACTACATGCTTAACCGTTTTGGCAACATTGTGAAAAACTTAACGGTATTCCCAGACAATATGAGACGTAACATGGATAGTACGCTTGGGTTGATTTATTCACAACGAGTGCTTCTAGCATTGATAGATAAAGGATTAGCTCGAGAAGAAGCGTATGATACGGTTCAACCATGTGCAATGGAGGCTTGGGAAAATCAAATTGCTTTCCGTGGAGTTGTCGATGACAGCGAAAAAATTACATCATACTTGTCTAAAGAAGAATTAGACGATTGCTTCGACTATAACTATCACATCCAACATGTAGATATGATATTTGAACGTCTCGGACTAAACTAATCGGGGGAATACACGTGGAAAAAGGTCAACTTTTGTATGAGGGTAAAGCGAAACGATTATACACAACAGACAAAGAAGATATCCTTTTTGTGGAATATAAAAATAGTGCTACTGCGTTTAACGGAGAAAAGAAAGCTGAAATTGCTGGAAAAGCCATGTTAAACAATCGAATTACAACTTTACTGTTTGAGAAACTTAAAGCAGAAGGCATTGACTCCCATTTTGTTGAACAATTATCTGATCATGAACAGTTAGTGAAAAAGGTAGACATCATTCCAATCGAAGTCGTTGTTCGTCAAATTGCTGCAGGAAGTCTAGCTAAGCGTCTTGGACTTGAAGAAGGAGTGGAACTCGCACGCCCGATAGTTGAGTTCTACTACAAAGACGATGAACTAGGAGATCCGCTCATTACTGAAGAGCATATTGAACTATTGAACATTGCCACACCAGTTGAAGTGAAAGCTCTTTATGAAAAGGGATTACAAATCAATGAAGTGCTAACACGACTATTCAAAGAAATCGGCGTCATTCTAGTTGATTTTAAGTTGGAATTTGGCCGCGATGAAAATGGCAATGTGTTGCTTGCTGATGAGATTTCACCTGATACATGCCGCTTATGGGATGAAAAAACAAAACAAAAGTTAGACAAAGACGTGTTCCGTAGAGATTTAGGACAATTAAAGGACGCATACGAAATAATACTATCCCGTCTAGGAGGAATCACACAATGAAAAAAGTAAAAATTTATGTCACTCTTCGCGAAAGCGTATTAGACCCACAAGGCTCAGCAGTCATGGGGGCGCTCCATACAATGGGCTATAATCAAGTTGAAGACGTACGCATAGGGAAATACTTGGAACTTCAAGTAGATGATTCTGACCGGCCACTAGACGAGATCGTAAAAGAAATGTGTGAAAAACTACTAACCAACACAGTTATTGAGGATTATCGATACGATGTTGAGGAGGCTGTTAGAAAATGAAATTTGCAGTCCTCGTATTCCCAGGATCGAACTGTGATTTAGATATGTATCATGCGATAAAAGACGAGCTTGGTGAAGAAGCTGAGTACGTGTGGCACGATACGAAAGATTTAAGTGCTTTTGACGGGATTTTATTACCAGGTGGATTCTCTTACGGTGATTACTTGCGTTGTGGAGCTATTGCTCAATTTTCAAATGTAATGAGTGAAGTGAAAAAAGCTGCGGATGCAGGTAAACCTGTACTTGGGATTTGTAATGGGTTCCAAATTCTAACGGAAGCCGGACTTCTTCCGGGAGCACTACTGCGCAACAAGAATTTGAAGTTTATGTGCAGAACATCTGAATTAGTAGTTGAGAATAACAATACGATGTTTACAAGTCAGTATGCAAAAGATGAAGTGATCAACATACCTATCGCTCACGGTGAAGGGAATTATACGTGCGATGCAGAAACACTTGCCTCATTAAAAGCGAATAATCAAATTGTGTTCACTTACACAAATGATAATCCTAACGGCAGTGTGAATGATATTGCAGGCATTATCAACGAACGAGGAAATGTCTTAGGGATGATGCCTCACCCAGAGCGTGCCGTTCATGAATTAATTGGTGGCACAGATGGTTTAGCACTTTTCAAATCAATCGTTAAACAGTGGAGGGAATCTCATGTCAGTCATGCTTGAACCAAATCCAAAGCAAATTAAAGAACAAAAACTATATGCTCAAATGGGTATGCCCGATAGCGAATTTGAAATGGTTGAAAAGATTTTAGGGCGTCTGCCAAACTATACAGAAACAGGATTATTTTCTGTTATGTGGTCAGAACATTGTTCTTATAAAAACTCTAAACCTATTCTACGTAAGTTCCCAACTACTGGTCCGCGCGTGTTACAAGGTCCTGGTGAAGGTGCTGGAATTGTTGATATTGGGGATGGACAAGCTGTTGTATTCAAAATGGAATCGCATAATCACCCATCTGCTATTGAACCTTATCAAGGAGCAGCGACTGGCGTGGGTGGGATCATTCGTGACGTATTTTCCATGGGTGCACGTCCGATCGCAATGTTAAATTCACTACGCTTTGGTGAGTTAACATCACCACGCGTTCGTTATTTATTTGAAGAAGTGGTTGCTGGGATTGCAGGTTACGGTAACTGTATCGGGATTCCGACTGTTGGTGGAGAAATACAGTTTGACGATTGTTATGCCGGGAATCCATTAGTAAACGCGATGTGTGTCGGGTTAATCAACCACGAAGACATTCAAAAAGGCGTTGCATCTGGAGTTGGCAATACCGTGATGTATGTTGGGGCAAAAACAGGTCGCGATGGCATACACGGAGCAACATTTGCTTCTGAAGAATTAAGTGAAGCTTCTGAAGAAAAACGCCCTGCCGTTCAAGTTGGGGATCCATTCATGGAGAAGCTGTTACTTGAAGCGTGTTTGGAACTTGTGAAATTAGACTCTCTAGTTGGTATCCAAGATATGGGTGCGGCTGGATTAACATCTTCTGCAGCTGAAATGGCATCCAAAGCAGGCTTCGGTATTGAAATGAATTTAGATTTAGTCCCACAACGCGAAACAGGGATGACGGCATACGAAATGATGTTATCTGAATCACAAGAACGTATGTTAATTGTAGTGAAAAAAGGGCATGAAGCGGAAATCGAAGTGCTATTTGAGAAGTATGACTTAGATGCAGTTGCAGTTGGTCGTGTAACTGACGATAAAATGCTTCGTTTACTTCACAAAGGTGAAGTTGTAGCTGATGTTCCTGCAGATGCTTTAGCAGAAGAAGCACCAGTTTATTATAAACCATCAAGTGTTCCTGCTTATTACACAGAATATCAAGCGATGGAAAACGTTGAACCTCAAGTCGCTGACTATAAAGAAACGTTAATAAACCTTTTAAAACAACCGACCATAGCATCAAAAGAATGGGTATATGAACAATACGATTACCAAGTGCGCACTAGCACAGTAGTAACGCCTGGATCAGATGCAGCTGTAGTTCGTGTTCGTGGCACGAACAAAGGATTAGCGATGACAACAGATTGTAACTCTCGCTACATTTACTTGGACCCGGAAACGGGTGGGAAAATAGCGGTAGCAGAAGCAGCACGTAACGTCGTTTGTTCAGGTGCCAAACCACTGGCAATTACCGATTGCTTAAACTTCGGGAATCCAGAAAACCCAGAGATTTTCTGGCAATTAGAAAAGTCAGCTGACGGAATGGCTGCTGCATGTCTAGCACTTGAGTCGCCTGTAATCGGTGGGAACGTATCACTTTACAATGAACGCAGTGGAGTCGCTGTCTACCCAACGCCAACCATTGGTTTAGTTGGATTAGTTGAAGACCTGTCACACGTAACGACACAATATGTGAAAGAAGCTGGTGACTTCGTTTATCTAATCGGAGAAACAATGACCGAATTCGGCGGTAGTGAATTACAAAAGATGGTGGAAGGACGTATTTTCGGTAAAGCTCCTAAGATTAATTTGGATGTAGAAGTAACTCGTCAAAACGCACTTTTAAAAGCTATCCAGTCTGGTAAAGTTGCATCTGCACATGATATTGCTGAAGGTGGTTTTGCGGTTGCATTAGCTGAGAAAACGTTTGGTAAACAAAATCTTGGTGTAGACGTAACGATATCTGGTTCGGCTATTACTGCTTTATTTAGTGAATCACAATCACGTTTCATCATTACAGTACAAGAACAACATGCACAAGCCTTTGAAGAAATTGTAAAAGATGCTGTGAAAATTGGAACGGTCACATCAGATACGTCCGTCGTAATTCGAAATGAACATGGCGAAGAGTGGGTGTCAGGTTCTGTTGAAGAATTCCGGTCCGCTTGGAAAGGAGCAATACCATGCTTGCTGAACTCAGAGGGTTAAACGAAGAGTGTGGCATCTTTGGAATTTGGGGAGATTCGAACGCAGCACAAATTACGTATTATGGACTTCACGCTTTGCAACATCGTGGACAAGAAGGCGCAGGAATCGTAGTTAGTGATGGAGGCGCGCTTCAAGCGGTTAAAGGTGAAGGTCTTGTAAATGAAGTGTTTACCGAGGGCAAACTTGACCACTTACAGGGAAATGGCGCAATTGGACATGTCCGTTATGCAACAGCAGGTGGTAGAGGAATTGAAAATGTGCAACCGCTGTTGTTCCGCTCTTCTACAGGTAGTTTAGCAATTGCACACAATGGTAATTTGGTTAATGCGACCTCTTTAAAAAGACATTTAGAACGACAAGGAAGTATATTTCAATCTTCTTCAGATACAGAAGTATTAGCACATTTAATTAAGAAAAGTGGATATGCCACATTTGAACAACGAGCTAAAAATGCATTATCACTCCTTAAAGGTGCGTTTGCAGTTGTCATGATGACGGAAGACGAAATGACCATTGCGCTTGATCCAAACGGATTACGACCACTGTCTATAGGGAAATTAGGGGATGCCTGGGTTGTGGCATCTGAAACCTGCGCATTCGATATCATTGGTGCAGAATATATTCGATCAGTTGAGCCTGGAGAATTCCTTATTATCAACGATGAAGGAATGAGAGCAGAACGGTTTGCTCCACCAGCGAAACGTGCGATTTGTACGATGGAATATGTCTACTTCTCACGTCCGGATTCTGATATCGATGGGATAAATATTCACATGGCACGAAAACGTTTAGGCAAAGAGTTAGCGTCAGAAGTAGAAATAGAAGCTGATGTTGTAACAGGAGTTCCAGACTCTAGTATTTCTGCTGCCATTGGTTTCTCAGAAGCTACAGGCATCCCATACGAATTAGGCCTTATTAAAAACCGGTATGTGGGACGAACGTTTATCCAACCTTCGCAAGACTTACGTGAGCGTGGTGTGAAGATGAAGTTATCTCCTGTCCGCCAAGTGGTGAATGGAAAACGAGTTGTGATGGTGGATGATTCCATAGTTCGTGGAACAACGTCTAGACGAATTGTCACCCTGTTAAAAGAAGCAGGAGCGACAGAAGTACATGTTGTTATTAGCTCACCACCAATTAAAAACCCATGTTTTTACGGAATTGATATAAGCTCTAGTGAAGAACTTATTGCTTCAAAGAATAGCGTCGAAGAAATGCGTGTTTTAATAGGAGCCGATTCATTAACTTTCCTATCAGTGGAAGGAACGGTGCGCGCAATCGGTCGAACCGAAGAAGGACCTGAAGCGGGACATTGCTTAGCATGCTTCACTAATAGTTATCCGACAGATATTTACCCGGATACGATTTTACCGCATAAAAAAGAATTGGTTCGTTAGGAGGTAACATAGATGTCGAAAGCATATGAACAAGCGGGTGTAAATATTGAAGCGGGGTACGAGGCTGTTAAACGAATGAAGTCACATGTGGATCGCACTGCACGCAAAGGAATAATGGGTGCATTTGGCGGGTTTGGTGGCATGTTTGATTTGTCATCACTTAATTATAAAGAACCTGTTTTAATATCGGGTACGGACGGCGTTGGAACCAAATTAAAATTAGCATTTTTGACGGATCAACACGATACAATAGGGATTGACTGTGTAGCAATGTGCGTTAATGACATCGTAGCTCAAGGTGCAGAACCATTATTTTTCCTTGATTATTTAGCAGTAGGTCAAGCTCAACCTGAGAAGATTGAGCAAATTGTAAAAGGGGTTGCGGATGGTTGTGTTCAAGCAGGTGCTGCACTCATCGGTGGTGAAACAGCTGAAATGCCGGGCCTTTATGAAGTAGATGAATATGACATTGCTGGTTTTGCTGTAGGAGTTGCTGAAAAGTCGAATATTGTAACAGGCGAGCATATTCAAACAGGTGATGTACTTGTTGGACTTGCTTCTAGTGGAATTCATTCAAATGGCTTCTCTCTTGTGCGTAAAATCGTCTTTGCCGATCAAGGTTATGAAATTGATTCCTTAGTTGCAGGATACGAACATTTAGGGCATATCGGTAAAGCATTACTGGAACCAACAAAAATCTATGCAAAACCAGTATTAGCTATTCATGGATTGCTTAATGTTCATGGCATGGCACATGTCACAGGTGGAGGTTTTTACGAAAACTTGCCTCGTATGATGCCAGCTGACTTAGGTGTAGAAATTGATTTAGGCTCATGGCCAGTCTTACCAGTATTTTCAATGTTGAAAGAAAAAGGGTCTTTAGCAGACCGTGATTTATATAGTGTCTTTAATATGGGTATTGGTTTTGTCATTGCACTTCCTGAAGAACAAGCAAAACAAGCCATTCAAATAGCTGTTGAAAACGGTGAAAATGCTTATGTGATAGGCCGAGTTATTGAGGGTGAAGGTGTTCACTTTAAGGGCTCTCATGACGGGACTTTAGTCAATGAATAATAAGCCAAAGGTGGCGATTTTTGCTTCTGGAAGTGGAAGTAATTTTCAAGTCATCATGGACGCATCAAAAGCAGGAGATTTACATGCCGAAATCGTAGCAGTTGTGACGGATAAACCTCAAGCATATGTAGTGGAACGTGCAACAGCTGCCGATGTTTCTGTCATAGCTTTCAATCCAAAAGAATTTTCTTCAAAAGCGGATTATGAGGCGGCCATTTTGAAGGAGTTACAACAGCTTGAAGTAGAATGGATAGTGTTAGCGGGATATATGCGCTTAATTGGAGAAACAATATTAGATGCGTTTCCTCATAAAATCGTCAACATCCATCCATCACTTCTGCCATCTTTTCCAGGTAAAGACGCGATTGGTCAAGCTCTGGCACATGGCGTGAAAGTAACAGGTGTAACCGTACATTATGTAGATGCTGGGATGGATACAGGAAAAATCTTAGCACAACAAGCTATTGAAATTGTAGACTTAGACCGTGAACAAACAGAACAACGAATTCATGCAGTTGAACATGAACTCTATACAAAAACATTGCAGCAATTATGGAGCCGGTAGGGCAATAGGGTCACGAAGACGAGAACCACAGGATGTGGGTCATGAAGGCATTGCGACAAGATTTCTTAGCACAGCATTTTGCGACGAGTAACCACTGGAGCAGGACACTGCGTTCTTCGACTTCGTTTCTTTGTATTTTTCTTAGCACTGCATTTTGCGACGAGTATCCACTGGAACACCAAGGCATCCATCGCGAAATTAAGTTTCTTACAACACTTTAAATCTCCAATCTTTCATATAAAAGGAGGAATCTTTCATGGCAAAACGCGCGCTTATTAGTGTGTCAGACAAATCAGGAATTCTAGAATTTGCAAAAGAATTAGAGGCATTAGGTTATGAGATTTTATCAACAGGTGGTACAAAAGCATATTTATCAGAAAATGGTGTGGCCATTACACCGGTTGATCAAGTTACAGGATTTCCAGAAATATTAGGTGGTCGTGTCAAAACATTGAATCCGATGATTCATGGGGGCCTACTTGCGAAGCACGACGATGTTGATCATCAAGCGCAAATGAACGAACATGGCATAAAGCCTATCGACGTGGTCTGTGTGAATTTGTATCCATTCCGTGAAACTATCTCAAAACCAAATGTAACAGCTGAAGATGCGATAGAAAATATTGATATTGGTGGACCTGCAATGCTGAGAGCCTCTGCGAAGAATCATTCTTATGTTACGGTCATAACAGATGCAACTGATTATCCTGCTGTTTTAGAAGAATTAAAAGCTGAGGGTAAAACTAAGATGGAGACAAGACGTCGTTTAGCTGCAAAAGTATTCCGTCATACAGCTGCTTACGATTCATATATTTCAGGATTTTTAACAGAATTAGCTGGAGAAGAATTTCCCGAGCAAGTCACATTTACATATGAACTAAAACAACCGCTTCGTTACGGTGAAAATCCACATCAAAAAGCAGCGTTCTATAAGAGTTCGCTAGGATCTGATTTTTCAATTGCAAATGCACAACAACTACATGGCAAAGAACTTTCATACAATAATATACAAGATGCCAATGCCGCCATTCAAATCATCAAAGAATTTGAGTTTCCAGCAGCAGTAGCGGTTAAACACATGAACCCATGTGGCGTTGGTACAGGTGAAACAATTGCTGAAGCATTCTCCAAAGCCTACGAAGCAGATAGTATGTCTATTTTTGGAGGCATCGTTGCATTAAATCGTGAAATTGATGATAAAACGGCTGAACAATTATCAGGGATATTCTTAGAAATTATCATAGCCCCTTCGTATTCAGAAGAAGCATTAGCCATTTTAACGAAGAAGAAAAACATTCGATTATTGACGATTCCATTTGAACAACATAAAAAAGATAAATGGAATACCGTTTCAATTGAAGGTGGCTTATTACTGCAACAACCAGATACTTACGGATTTGCAGAAGCAGATGTGCGTGTCGTAACTGAACGTCAACCAAGCGAACAAGAATGGGCAGCCCTAAAACTTGGGTGGAGCGTGGTCAAACACGTGAAATCCAATGCAATTGTTATTACAGATGCTCAAATGACACTTGGGGTTGGTGCAGGACAAATGAACCGTGTAGGAGCAGCGAAGATTGCTTTAGAGCAAGCTGCTGATAAAGCACATGGTGCGGCTCTAGCTTCAGACGCCTTTTTCCCAATGAGTGATACAGTAGAAACTGCTGCTAAAGCGGGGATTACGGCAATTATCCAACCAGGTGGTTCGGTAAAAGATGAAGACTCTATTCAAAAAGCAAATGAATATGGTATTGCTATGGTGTTTACAGGCGTTCGCCACTTCAAACACTAAAGGAAGTTCGACAAGCCAGATCAATATTGTACGACGAGAACTGCACGAAGCAGGTCATGCAGCTGTCGCATCAGGACGTGGTGAACTTAGGCTGCGTTCCAAAACTGGCTCTTTTGCGCTTTATTAAACACTTATAAAAGGGAGGGATTCTTTTGAAAGTACTTGTTATTGGTAGTGGTGGGCGTGAACATGCCATTGTACGTCAATTTAAAAACTCTCCATCTGTTACAGAAGTGTTTGTTGCCCCTGGGAATGACGGGATGAAGAAAGATGCAACTTGTGTAGCGATTGACTCGTTAGAATTCGATATATTGACTGCGTTTGTTCATGAAAATGCAATAGATTTAACGTTTGTTGGACCCGAACAACCTCTTGCTGAAGGCATTGTGGATTATTTCGAAGCACAAGGCTTACGTATTTTCGGTCCTACGAAAGCAGCAGCCCAAATCGAAGGAAGTAAAACGTTTGCGAAAGAATTAATGATTAAATACAATATTCCAACTGCTGCTTATGAAACATTTACAGATGTAAATGAAGCGAAAGACTATATTCGAAAAATGGGTGCGCCCATTGTAATAAAAGCAGATGGCCTTGCTTCGGGTAAAGGCGTTATCGTGGCGATGACTTTGGAAGAGGCTATTTATTCTGTTGAGGATATGATTGGTAACCAAAAGTTCGGCGAGTCTTCTTCACGTGTAGTCATTGAAGAATTCTTGGAAGGTGAAGAATTCTCATATATGTCATTCGTGCATAACGGTCAAATTTATCCGATGGTCATTTCCCAAGATCATAAACGAGCATATGACGGTGATAGAGGACCTAATACGGGTGGTATGGGCGCTTATTCACCAGTTCCCCATCTACCAGAATCGGTTATCCAACAAACCTATGATTCAATTGTCTTACCTACAGTTGAAGCGATGGCTACTGAAGGTACGCCTTTTTCAGGAATCTTATATGCAGGGGTAATTTTAACGGATGATGGTCCAAAAGTAATCGAGTTTAATGCCCGATTTGGAGATCCTGAAACGCAAGTAGTTTTACCACGAATGACTTCTGATTTTGGCCAATTTATGACGGCACTTCTTAACGGAAAACCATTTGAATTAAAGTGGTCAAATGATGCAATTCTTGGTGTTGTAATTGCGTCATATGGCTATCCTTGGCAAGTGAAAAAAGGTGCTATCCTACCAGACTTCTCAAAGTTTAACAAAGACATTCAAGTATTCCATGCTGGAACGAAAGAAGTGGATGGGTATTTTGTTGGTAATGGTGGTCGAGTTATCTTGGTAACTTCAAAATCCTCTACTTTAAAACAAGCTGAACAACAAGTGTACGCTGCATTAGCTGAATATAATTGGGAAGGTTTCTTCTATCGAACAGATATTGGATGGCGTGCGTTATAATAATGAAAAAGACTGCCACCAAATTATTTTGGGACAGTCTTTTTGAAGAAAGTATATAAATTTAGTGAGCCATGAATCCAATATTCCCGGTATTTTAAGGAGTAGGTTCTAGTATGATACGGCTGATTTGCGCTCCAGGCGGACCGCGCGCGGAAGGCGTCCGTCTGCAACGAAAATCATAACATAAACCAAAGTGGATACTGTGTACTTTCTTTAAGGACCGGGCAAATTTTGCCCGGTTTTTCCTACAAAATAAGAAAGTATATGACTATAAAGTGACAAGAACCCTGTAT
>NZ_ALJG01000294.1 GCF_000286315.1 Paenisporosarcina sp. TG20
TGTCCGCTCCTGCGGGGTCTCACCGAACACGCTTTTCCCGCTGGAGTCGCCACCTTCCACTACAATCATTCTCCTTTTACAAAGAACACAATATAGTTTAAAAAATAAATATAAAAAATCGTTCTATCTTGTAAAATGAAAATATCCACATCTACTTTTAGATAGGATTACCAAAGTGGGCTTAAAAATAAGGAAATCACAACTTTACTTTAATATGTTTAGCGTAAGTCCCACCGAGGAAATTCGTTTTAGCATGTTAGTCTCCATATACTAAAAATACAATGAACATTGGGTTCTTGGCACTCTATAGTTATATACTTTTGTATGAAAACTCACGTAGACAAAAAGAAACCCGGAACATACTTACATTACCCTATTTAATGTTTTATAGAGTTGTGTCATCCACCGAGTTCAGCCAGTCTTCAATGGTCTCAATCACAGATTCAACACAACCTTCTTCAAATGGTGAGATTAAATTCGCTTCGCCAACCAACTTAGTAAACGATTTTGACCCGCCTAACTTGCAAAGATGTAGATAATCATTCCATGCGGATTCCTGATCTTCTCTTGACCGTTTCCAAAATTGGAATGCACAAATTTGTGCAAGGGTATAATCGATGTAATAAAATGGGCTGTTATAAATATGCGTCTGGCGTTGCCAAAAACCACCCGCTTCTAAATAACTATTACCATCATAATCTCGATGAGGTAAATAGATTTTCTCAATTTTTTTCCAAGCATTCTTTCGTTCAAAAGGTGACATTTCAGGATTTTCGTAGATTACATGCTGAAATTCATCTACCGCTACACCGTATGGAAGGAATTGTAGGGCTCCACTCAAGTGTGCAAATTTATATTTTTCTGTTTCTTTTTTAAAGAAGTATTCCATCCATGGCCATGTGAAGAACTCCATACTCATTGAATGAATTTCACATGCTTCAAAGGTAGGCCATAAATATTCAGGAATCCCTATGTTTCGACTTGAGTATATTTGGAAAGCATGTCCCGCTTCATGAGTTAACACATCGATGTCACCGGATGTCCCATTAAAATTCGAGAAAATAAAAGGCGAATCATAGTCTTCGATAAATGTGCAATAACCGCCTGATTCTTTCCCTTTCTTCGCTTCTACATCCATCAACTTCCGGTCCATTAAATATCGGAAAAACTCTCCTGTTTCAGGTGAAAGTTCATCATACATTTTTGTACCGTTTTCGATAATCCAGTCTGAAGAACCTTGGGGTTTTGCATTCCCGGTTATAAAATTAAGTGATTCATCATGGAATTTTAGTTTATCAACACCTATACGTTTTGCTTGTCTTTCATACAATTTACTCGCTAGTGGGACAATATAGTCGCGTACTTGATCCCGGAATGTCTTGACCATTTTTGCATCATAATCGATACGCATCATGCGGATATAGCCTAGTTCTACAAAATTTTCATAACCAAGCGTGCGCGCAATCTTATGACGCAATTTCACTAATTGATCAAAAATATTGTCAAATTTCTCTTCATTTCCTTGGAAAAATTCGACACCAGTTGCAACTGCTTTTTTCCGTATATCGCGATCAATCGACTCTTTATAAGGACCTAACTGTGCAAGGGTTACTGTTTTCCCATCGAATTCGACTTGTGCAGAAGCAACAAGCTTCGAATACTCAGATGACAACTTATTTTCCTGCTGAAGCAAAGATATAATCTCCGGAGAAAAAGACTTAATCGAGTAATTAGCCAGATCAAATAACTGACTACCCCACTTATCTTCTAATTCTTTTCGGAATTTGGATGTAATTAGTTCTTGATAGTATGCAGTCACTAACTCTTCTAACTGTGGAGACACTTCATCAAAGTAATCTCTTTCTTGCTGATAAAACGTATCGTTCGTATCAATGGATGCGCGAATATACGCTAAATTCTCTTGAGTGGAAAAAGATTTACGAAATGCATTTATAGCTTCAATTGCATCGCTTTGTTCTTCTACTGAGTTTGTGTTTCTAAAATTCTTCAATAACTGTTCAAAGCGTGTCTTGCCTTCTTCAAAATTTGGTCTTTTGTACGTGTATTCATCAAAAGTAATCATCTTTTCACCTTCTATTCCCAATTTAAGTGTCTCTATGTACTTATTATATTGTTTACTTAATTATGACAAAAGGCAATACTTTTTCCTTCGCAAACCTAAATATCTCAAAAAAACCCCTATATTAAGCACTATTTATTCGTTCAATCAACTATAACTTCTTTTTAGCATAATGTATTACGAGGATGTTTACGGTTAGAAAGGATGAAGAACTATGTGTGGAATTACAGGATGGATTCATTTCCAACGAAACTTAAGTACACAGCACCAGGTCGTGGAAAAGATGACTAAGACATTATCTAAGCGTGGACCTGATGATGAAAATGTATGGGTGAATACACATGCGGTTTTCGGTCATCGACGATTAACAGTTGTCGACCCAATAGGTGGCAAGCAGCCGATGACAAAAGTTCACCATAACAACCGCTATACACTTAGTTATAATGGCGAATTATATAATACAGAAGATCTTAGGAAAGAATTGCTACGAAAAGGTTATACCTTTACTGGGCACTCCGATACGGAAGTATTATTGACTTCCTATATCGAATGGAAAGAACAATGTGTAGATTATTTTAATGGGATTTTTGCCTTTGCTATTTGGGATGAGAAAGAGCAGAAAGTTTTTATCGCGCGTGATCGGCTGGGTGTAAAACCGCTATTTTATACTGAAAATAATGGTGGATTTCTTTTTGCTTCTGAAATCAAAGCCCTTCTCGCACATCCAGATATAAAACCTCAACTATCTCGGGAAGGATTAGCGGAAGTATTAGCTGTTGGTCCATCCAGAAAACCAGGTTCAGGAGTCTTCCATGGTGTGAACGAATTACGCCCGGCTCACGCACTGACTGTATCCCGTCAAGGCCTTCGCATATGGCGCTACTGGAACGTGAAAAGTGAAGTCCATACAGATACTATCGATGAGACCGCTGAGAAAGTTCGCTTTCTCGTAACGGATGCTGTAGAACGACAACTTGTTTCTGATGTTCCGCTTTGTACATTCTTATCAGGCGGACTTGATTCCAGCGCCATTACGGCGATTGCTGCCAATAGATATAAGCAAGATGGCAAAGGAAAACTTCATACGTATTCTATTGACTATGAAGACAATGTAAAATTTTTTAAATCGAGCGATTTTCAACCGAATGAAGATAGTCAGTGGATTGATAAAGTCACAGATGCATTTGATACTGTACATCATTCCTCAATCATTACACAAGATCAATTAATTGACCATTTAACAGAAGCAGTTCATGCCAGGGACCTCCCGGGTATGGCGGATGTTGATTCCTCCCTTCTATGGTTTTGTAGGGAAATTAAACAGGATTTTACAGTTGGATTATCTGGAGAATGTGCAGATGAGATTTTTGGAGGGTATCCTTGGTTTCACAACCCCAACGATATAAAGGGAACAGGCTTTCCTTGGATGCGGTCCACGAATGAACGAATCACTCTTTTGAAAGGAGATTGGCGAGAAAAATTAAAGCTTGAAGAATATGCACATCAAGCATATTTGGAGTCTGTTTCCGAGACACCGAAACTCCCGGGGGAATCAGGCATAGAGGCAAAACGAAGAGAAATGTTTTATTTAAATATGCTGTGGTTTATGACGACATTGCTCGACCGAAAAGATCGGATGAGTATGGGAGCAAGTTTAGAAGTTCGTGTTCCATTTGCAGATCATCGACTTGTTGAATACGCTTGGAATATTCCGTGGGAAATAAAAATGGTGGAAAATCGTGAAAAAGGGATTTTACGTAAAGCGTTTGAAGGTATGCTGCCTGATGAGGTGCTTTATCGTAAAAAGAGTCCGTATCCAAAAACACATAACCCTTATTACACAGATCAGGTTCAATTATGGCTAAAAGAAATTATGACTGATAAAAATTCTATTCTTCATGAATTATTTGATTCGAAGAAATTAGCAGAATTAATAGAATCTAAAGGTGAAGCTTTTAAGGTCCCTTGGTTTGGTCAATTGATGACCGGACCTCAATTGCTTGCTCATTTAGCTCAATTCCATATTTGGTATAAGGATTCACATATTCAACTAATTGAATAATTGGATGGGTCCTTGTATTTTAACTTGGACCCATCTTATTAACATTTACAAACCTGCTTCGGTTTTATGAATGAAAAAGTACTCCTTTACTCAAACTTAAGCCAAAAAGGAGTGTTTTCATTGAGTCCTCTTGAAGAATCCATCAAGAATTATGCCTTATCCTACGAAACAAAAGAGGATTTAAATCCAATTATAGATGCAATTGGAGATGCGAAAATAGTTCTTCTAGGAGAAGCTAGTCATGGTACTTCTGAGTTTTATACAGTCCGTGCAGAATTGTCTAAAAGGTTGATTGAAGAAAAAGGATTTAAGCTGATTGCAGTAGAAGGAGATTGGCCATCTTGCCAACAAATTAACAGATTTATTAAAGGGTATACAGACGAAAATGAAGATGTACGAAACGTTTTAAAATCATTTAATCGATGGCCTACTTGGATGTGGGCAAATGAAGAAATAGCTGATTTTGTATCATGGTTAAAGCTTCATAATCAAGCCAAAAAAGATATTCAGAAAGTAGGGTTCTACGGAATCGATGTATACAGCTTATGGGAATCTCTAGAAGAAATAATAAACTTTTTAGGGAAAACAGATCCAGAAAGTACGGATTTAGAGCTAGCCAAGAAAGCATTTTCTTGTTTTGAACCATTTAATCAACATCCAGAAAACTATGCTATGTCTTCAGTAAACCTATCCCAAGCCTGTGTAGATGAAGTTTCCAAGCTTCTAACTTCTATACGAATCCATGAAGATAACTATAAGAATTCAGAAGAAGCTGACTTAAACTTAAAAATAAATGCATTGGTTGCTCAAAATGCTGAAAAATATTACCGTGCCATGGTTAAAAGTGATGACTTATCTTGGAATGTTCGTGATGAACATATGGTCGAGGCCATCAATGAAATCATGGATTATCATGGCAATGAAGCAAAGATTATCGTTTGGGAGCATAACACCCATATAGGGGATGCTTCAGCGACAGACATGAAAGCCGAAGATATGATTAATGTTGGTCAGGTTCTACGTGAACAAAATCGAAAAGAATATGTTTACGCAGTTGGATTTGGTACCCATCGTGGAACTGTTATTGCAACTGAAGAATGGGGAGTCCCATTCAAACGAATAGAAGTTCCACCAGCTACGAAAAACTCTTGGGAAGCAGCAATGCATAACGCCGGTCCATTTAACAAAATTTTAATCTATAATAAAGAAAACTATTCACTTTTTGATGACTGGATTGGTCATCGAGCAATCGGTGTCGTATACAATCCTGAATATGAAGCATACGGCAGTTACGTCCCTTCAAAAATGGCGAGCCGTTACGACGCTTTTATTCATATCGATGAAACAAAAGCCCTTTCACCCTTGGGATAACATAATAGCCGCTCAATACTTCTGAGGCCAATGAAAAAGTGCATTAAAGACAGAATTAAGTGTGCGCTATTACATGCTCAGGGCTTTGTGGATGCCTCCGAGAAGTCAGGTAGAAAACCACTGCAAGTCTTCTCGCTCCGGCTACCACTTGAAAGGCGCTTACGCTAGTTGTGTCTAAGTATATGATGACTTCTAATACAGCACAGAGTATTAAAAACTAGCGAGCCTTTCCTCGGATTATTGAGAAAAGCTCGCTAGTTTTTTTGTTTAATAAGTGTACTAAAACAAGTCAAGAATCCTTAAACCTTAACTCATTTATGGCGATTTACGGTATAGGTTGTGCCAAAAGATATATGCTTTGCAAAATTTGTAGACTAGTCGAATTTTCTTTTGTGCTCGGAGAATTAAGAACTACATATTGTCTCGATAACGGTCGCAATTCAGCATAGCCTTTATAGGTAATTAATATCAAATGTGGTAGTATATCCTTAAGTGCATTTACATAAATTATTCCTTTATTCCAACTAATGTTGCAGGTTAGTAGATTTTAATAATGATAAAAGGGAGAGAATTTTAAATGAAACGTTTTTTAAGGTATCTTGCTTGGACAGTTTTTATTGGCGTTATATTCTATTTGGGGACAAAGTTTCAAGTTAGTTTAGAAAAAGAAGCAGCAATTACATTTGATAGCATGCCGGGATTACTATTTACAACTGTATTTATGATTGTTATGGGTATGCTGCTACGACTACCTAAATTGATTAGTGAAATTAAAGAACACAAAAGATGGACATTTGACTGGATTAAGATTGTCGCAATTGGATTACCTGCTCTTTATATAGCAATATTACCACTCATGACATTGACTTCTTTAGGAACGGATTTGTTATTTGCAAATGCAGTAGTAACTTCAGGCCAGCTAGTAAAAATAGCAGGGATAATTTTTGGTTATGTTTTATTAGACAGTCTAAAAAAGAATGTTGTTCAACAAACAGGGATGATACTTCATAAGAATTTAATATAAAAGCCTAACTATAAAAAACTAAAACACCCGATTATAGATCGGGTGTTTTTACTTGTTATCGTTAAAATAAGATTCTTTCTGTTGCTATATTCATCAATTTTTCAACCTATAATCTTGAATGATTATAGAACAAACAATGCCATCCATTTTTAATAATATTCCTTATTTACTTAAGTGCAGTATAGGAAACAATAATATGGTTAAATTACTTGATAATTACTAAATTTTGAGGTGGGTAGTATATGCCGGAAAAACAATCGGAAGACTTAAGTCAAATTAGATCTATGGAAGAAGGACTAACCCAAGTACAGATAAAGTATTGGCAATCCTTTTCGGACTTTGATACCTGGCAACTCTGGGTCATAATAGTGATGATGATTGTATCACTAGTTGTATTATTCATTTTAATTGATAAAAAAAATATTTTGCTTCTTGGTTTTTTCGGATTTAATTATCATGTCTGGTTTCATTATGCAAATGCAATTGGTATTAAATTTGCCTTGTGGGAATACCCCTATCAACTAATACCCTTTTTACCAACCTTTGCTTTAGATGCCGCATTAGTTCCTATTTGTTATATGTTTTTATATCAATGGACACTTAAACATGATAAAAATATCTACCTTTACTCGTTATTATTGTCTGGCTTTTTTGCTTTTATCTTTAAACCGATTCTGGTTGCCTTTGACTATTTCCATATGTTCAAGGGAATAAATTATTTACATTTATTCTTATTTTATATGTTATTTCTTATTGTATCTAAACTTATTACAAACCTGTTTGTATGGTTGCAACAAAAGGAATACAGCAATAAAACTTAGGTATTCACGTCAGTCGGGGATTGAATTTCAAATGAAAGTGTAACCGTTGTCTAGTTAAATGGTTTTTGCACCGATAATTGAATAACATGAGATAACCCTCTGTGTGTTCCTTCATGACGCATGACTTCGCCCATAAAGAAGTGAATAATACGCCAATCAATAAATGGCTTAAAAAACTCATCTGGGGCGTACAATAATGAAACATCGCCTGGTCCACCACTTTTATATGGAACTTGATGTATAGAATAAACTTCCGTTATAAAATGCCCACCTGGTTTTAACGCTTTCTTAATATTAGTCAGGGTTGACTCCCTTAGTTTTTCAGGAAAATGCCCAAACACACAAAAAATTTGATCCCATTGACTTTCTTCCCAAGGTGCATCGTTTAAGTCTACTTGCTCTGTTTGAACGACAACTCCATTTTCCATTGCAAGTTCTCTTGTTTTTTCTAGGCCTACTTGTGAATAATCCCATGTAGTTACATTAAATCCTTTTTTAGCTACAAATACAGCATTTCGTCCTTCGCCTTCTGCAATGGCTAAAGTATTATCTCCATTTAGTTGAATATGTTCATAGCAATATTTAATGAATTCATTGGCTTCCTTACCAAATAAATAGTCATCTATTTGAAATCGTTTATCCCATTGATTGGTCATGTTTCCACCCTCTTTACTGTCTTGATTACTTCTTTATCATACACCAGTTATTTATCGTAATTCCCTTTTCAGAAAATATTTTACTTTGGTTTATTATTACCTTAAAAGCGCACACTATTATTAGAAATGTTTTTGAATACTATTTACTAGAGGATGAAAACATATGCATGTTCTTACTGCCATTATTAGTATCGTTGCTGTTTTTATTTGGGGTGACTGGAGAAATTGGAAAAAGTATCATGCAACGCTACTTTTTTTTGCGCTTGGGAACCTTACTTATAACTTCTTAACAGCAAATTACTTTTTATGGAAGTTAGATGGTGATTTTTTATCGAATCACTCTCTTACTGAACTTTTATATACATTTATTGTGTTCCCCGCAACGGGACTTCTTTTTTTAGATAATTACCCTAAAGGAGTCAAAAAACAAATTTTACATACATTACAGTGGATTTTTATCTATGCAATTTGGGAGTACATCTTTAATTTAACAAGAGATATTGAGTACCAATATGGGTGGACGTTTTGGTGGTCAGTAGCCGTTCTTTTTGCAATGTTTCCTATGTTAAAATTGCATGTGAAACATCCTTTGATAGCCTATGTTTTGTTTGGTCTAACTTCGGCTGTTCTTCTTTGGTGGTTTGATGTTCCCGTTAATGTGCCTATTGAAGAGAGGTAGTACTAACTCGGAAAATAAAAATAAAGCAGGATCGATGCAAATAACATGGATCAACGCAATTATTGTTGATTATACTCAAAATGGATATATAAGTACCTTCTGCACCTACACGAATGCGATGGGATCGTGTCTCCTATAACTGCCCGTGGCACAAATAGAAATTACTCTCTGCATCTTAAATTACAGTCTGATTACTTTCTAATCTACTTTACCCAACATCACCTTTCCTTTACTGGTGGAAAAAACCGGGCTTTCTTCATTTTAGAATAATGAGCAATTGGAGGCTCCTTCTGAAAAGTGTTTTTAATAAAAGATGCCATAGTATTTTGATGAATTGTACCAGTAACGTCTTGCAAGATCCACGGTGAATGACGAATATCCACTCGAAACAAATAACCTTTTGTTTTTGTCCATAAATGGTAACGCTCTGTCAACCATATTTCAAGAGGACCTTTCTCAAGTATTCTTGAAGTCAGTTCAAAGGTAGTAACTAACGTTTCAGGAAATGTATTTTTGTGTATACGTTTACTTTTAAATGTAATAGTGTTCTTATACCGCTTTAGTAGTTTCATCTTCGCATAACGGTAAGGCAAGAAATTGCCTAATGTAGTCAATTTAACAATCAATGGATGATCAGCGTCTAAGCTAAAGAAATACACACCACTCCTCCCCTTGTAGGTAACATACGTTCGGACATTTAGTTCTACAAAAGAACTTGTACCTGGAACAGGGGGAATAAATCGCGGTCGATTCCCTTTGACTCTAAACAATATCAAACTGATCCATGCCATACCGTCAAATAAATCAAGTTCCAGTTCGGAAGGTATGTGTTTTCCTAAAGTTTCTGGAGATATCGGCCAATGAAGAAATAGGGTTTCATGCCATTCCTGTGTCATTATCCACGGCATTTTAGACATAAATTCACTCCTCACTAAAGTATACTGATTCGTATTCTTTCCTACGCGGAGTGGATTCAAACGGAAACCCATCATTGTATCCATTTCGCTAATCGTTTCGCCCTTTCTTATCCTTATAAAGAAAAATAAACAGCCAATTAGTTTTATAATTGGATGTCTATTTAGGTTTTGAAACTTATTGGGGTCGCACGGTAGCATTGGTTTAAAAATTAAAATTGTCTGGGTCAGAACCTGTCCGCTCATTTTTGTTCAGTCCATCTATACGTTCCATATCTTCGCTTGTTAATTCAAAATCAAAGATGGATGCATTTTCAACAATTCGATTCTCGTTAATGGATTTAGGAATGGTGATGACTCCGTTTTGCAGATCCCAGCGCAAAATTACTTGTGCAACTGATTTGTTATAGATCTCTCCAATTTCTTTTAATATCGGATGATCTAACAATTTCCCTTGCATCAATGGAGACCAGGCCTCTAGCTGGATATTGTGTTGCTGACAGAATGCTTGAAGTTCTTTTTGCGTCAAACTAGGGTGGTATTCCACTTGGTTTACCATTGGAACCACTTCTGCATCTTCTAGCAAATCATTAAGATGATGAATATGAAAATTACTTACGCCTATCGCTTTTACACGCTCTTCTTTATAAATTGTTTCTAACGCACGCCAAGTATCTTTATATTTTCCTTTTACTGGCCAATGAATAAGATACAAATCCAAATAGTCTAAATCTAGTTTCTTTAGGCTTTCTTCGTAAGCAGCTAGCGTTGTCTCGTAGCCAAACTCAGAATTCCAAACTTTCGAAGTGATAAATAGGTCTTCTCTTGAAATCCCCGCTTCTAAAATTCCTTCACGAATCCCTTGCCCTACACCTACTTCATTCTTATATATCGCTGCAGTATCAATACTCCGGTAACCATGTTTGATGGCTGTTTTAACCGCATCGATTACACTCGGTCCTTCTTCTACCTTAAAAACTCCTAGTCCAAACCAGGGCATTTCAATCCCGTTATGCAAAGTGGTTGTTGCTTGTAAGTTGCTTGTCATTCTTAATGACCTCCTATGGGTTCACTCGTTTTCCCTCAACTTGTACCGCGAAGTACAATAAGAGGAATATTATAACAGATTATACTAGAATTATATGAATATTGCATCTTTAAATGACTCTTCTATTACCCTGAAAATGGATAACTAACTACTACCAGGACTTAGTCTATTAATGATTATGTTTTATCTGCTGTTTCTAGTACTTCTCTTGATATAAGTACAATACTAGATTTTTTCTTAACCTAAGAGAAAAACATTGACAAGCTTAATATTTCATGCGATAATAGTCAAGTTAACAAATGAGATAGCAAATAGATTTGAAATTCTGGCATCTACTCGATGTTTTTAATTAAACTTATTCACACTGGCGCGACTATAGGGTCGCAAGGACGTAAAAGAAGGTAGGGTTTACGTTGCTTAAGGAAGACAACCAGTGGACAAATGACCGCGGCACGGAAAGCAAGGAACACTTTCTTAGGAAATTTTCCCCCGAACATTCGGGATGAACAATATCATTCAAAGTTATTATGTTATCTTACTATACAAAGGGACATGTCTAATCAGGCATGTCCCTTTTCCAATTGTATTAGTAGAAGCGGAACAGACAGATTTAGGCCGACAACTGCACTGGAAAGATGAAAGGCGAATCGTCTTTCTAACCCTAAAGGGGCCAGCTGACTGTCCTGCGTAGCTAGACATAGCTAGTTTTAAAGGTAGAACATAATAGAAATCTATACTCTCTAACGTTCGTACACAAAAAATCCAGCAGCCATTTCTGTTGCTGGATTTTGTATTTATTCATCCTAAATCGATGTTATGATACACTTGTTGAACATCTTCTAAGTCTTCTAATGCATCAATCATTTTTTCGAATTGCGCTTGATCTTCCTCTGATAATGTTAAATCATTTTGCGCTAACATAGTCAGTTCAGCCACTGTGAATTCTGTAATGCCAATGTTCTTGAATGCTTCTTGCACCACATGAAATTGGTCTGGTTCAGCATACACGATTACCGTATCTTCTTCTTCTATAATGTCACGTACCTCTACGTCTGCTTCTATTAAAAGTTCAAGAATTTCGTCAGAAGTTTTCCCTTCCATGCCAATGACAGCAGTTGCATCAAACATGTATGCTACTGATCCAGTCACACCCATATTTCCACCATTTTTGCCAAATGCAGCACGTACATCGGATGCTGTTCGATTTACGTTATTTGTCAGTGTTTCTACGATTACCATAGAGCCATTAGGTCCGAATCCTTCATAACGCAGTTCGTCATAACTTTCTTCTGATCCGCCTTTTGCTTTTTCAATTGCACGATCTACTATTGCTTTTGGAATGCTGTATGTTTTTGCTCGTTCTAATACAACTTTTAATGCTCGATTAGAATCCGGATCTGGTTCACCCTGTTTAGCTGCTACATAAATTTCACGTCCAAATTTAGCATAAATTCGACTTGTATTCGAATCTTTTGACGCTTTCTTTTCTTTTATATTATTCCACTTACGACCCATGTTGGTTCACTCTCTTTCATTGTTGGCTCTCTAAAAAAAGATATTTTCAAGCAGTCCATAATACATGTGTTCACTGTTTTATTATACACTATGAACCTTATATTTTTCGAATCAATTACGAAAAATAGGACTCTCTTTCCAGGACTAGACGACTTAGAATTTTGAGTGATGAAATATCGTTTTATTAAGTTAAGTTTCATAATGTATGGTTTAGTATATGGGGGCAATAATATTTTATTCAGAAATAGATTCAGAAAGAAATTACACATCATATATAAACCACTTGAATTTCCTTCCAAGCGGTTTTTTATAATGTGCTTTGATTTTTAAATATCGACTGTACTAATCCGGTCTAATCCTTATCGAAATTTAGAGACCTTCCGTGTTTACACGTGGTTGCGTCAATACAGAATCCGCAGTCTCCGTATTTTCATTTTTATCCTCTGACACATCATTAGGTGAAAACTTAACATTTTTTATAGCATTTTCACTGCGCATCATGTTTTTTTTATCATCTTTTTTATTATCTGACATTCCTATACCTCCTTCGAATTATAATTGTATTGTTTGGTCTTAGGTATACCCGAAAATCATATTAAAAACACCTATCTTTTTCTTATAACCCGTTCAGTTAGGCTTAATTAAATTATCATTATGATATAATATTCCTTGTTCATCATTTAAAATCAAAACAATCAATCAATAATTTTCACAACATTAAAGGGAGTTAGGAAGGATGCGAAGTTTATGACGTTTACTGACTTATCTATAGCAACTAGTGCAACCATCTTACCAATCCAGGACATCGCTGACAAAACTGGAATCCCAAGAAATGCTCTTGAATTATACGGAAATTATAAAGCAAAAATTGACGTCGCTTTCCTGCCACCTGCAACGAAACTCGGAAAAGTTGTGCTAGTTACTGCTATTAGCCCAACGCCTGCAGGAGAAGGTAAATCAACGGTAACAGTGGGACTTGCTGATGCTTTCAAACAATTGAATGAATCTGTCATTGTTGCATTACGTGAACCTTCTCTAGGACCTGTTATGGGCGTAAAAGGTGGAGCAACTGGTGGAGGATTTGCGCAGGTATTACCGATGGAGGACATAAACCTTCATTTCACAGGTGATATACATGCAATCACTACCGCAAATAACGCATTATCCGCACTTATTGATAATCATATACACCAAGGAAATGTACTAAATCTTGATCCAAGAAGGATTGCTTGGAGACGAGTTCTTGATATCAATGATCGCGCATTACGACAAATAACCATTGGTTTAGGTGGCCCAATGCATGGGGTGCCAAGGCAGGATGGATTTGATATTACTGTCGCATCTGAAATTATGGCTGTCCTATGCTTGGCGACTTCTCTAGAGGACTTGAAAGAAAGACTAGCTCAAATGGTAATTGCTTATACATACGACAGAGAACCAGTTACCGTTCGGCATCTAGCGGTTGAGGGTGTTCTTACTTTACTCTTAAAAGATGCACTTAAACCAAACTTAGTTCAAACAATTGAGGGTACACCTGCAATAATTCACGGTGGTCCTTTTGCAAATATTGCACATGGTTGCAATTCTCTTATAGCGACAAACACCGCTAGAAGACTTGCGGATATTGTCGTAACAGAAGCCGGATTTGGCGCTGATTTGGGTGCAGAGAAATTTATGCACATCAAATCAAGAAAAGGCAATTTCCATCCAGATGCCGTCGTCATTGTGGCAACAGTTCGAGCACTTAAAATGCATGGTGGAGTAGAAAAGAGTTTATTGACACAACCAAACTTAAACGCTGTTACCCTTGGCATTGCGAACTTAGAGAAACATGTAGATACGATTCGTCAGTTTGGTATAGAGCCAGTTGTTGCATTAAATCATTTCATTACAGACACTGCTGAAGAACTTGAAGTAATCATGAATTGGGCTAAAGCACACAATGTTAATATAGCTCTCACACAAGTTTGGGAGCAAGGTGGTAATGGTGGACTTGAATTAGCAAAGTTAGTTAAACACGAATTAGCTAAACCCAAAAACTTCACCATGCTTTATGATGAAACTGATTCCGTTGAAGAAAAGCTACGAATTATTGTTACACAAGTGTATGGTGGGGCTGGCATCCAATTATCAGATACTGCAAAGAAAAAGATAGTAGAGTTAAAAAAATACGGTTGGGATGAATTGCCGATTTGCATGGCAAAAACTCAGTATTCCCTTTCCGATCAACCTACACTACTTGGACGTCCTGAAGGATTCACCATTACCATCAGAGACATAATTCCAAAACTAGGTGCTGGCTTTTTAGTCTGTCTAACAGGTGATATCATGACGATGCCTGGATTGCCAAAACAACCAGCTGCAATGAATATGGATGTTGATGCAGACGGAAATGCCGTTGGATTGTTTTAAACTAATTAAAGAGATTAGAGGGTAAGCATGTCGAACTTAACGATGATTTTACAAAGTATCTTATCAGGTGAAATTAAACATGTCTCAAACGAATTTATTGACGAAATGATTGAAAACATAGGTTCTACAGACCCTTTATTAAGAGATCAATTAATTTACGGTGCTTTTTGTCATTTGATAAAAGGCCATCAACTGAACAAACAGCAATTGGACTATATTCTAACCGTTTTACAGAATAAACAATTGTTAACACTCGACATCGAGAAAACGATTTCTGATGCCGTTTTCACTCGTTCATTTACTGCACTTTTCTATGCGGCCATATTAGGATATGATGCATCAAAACAAATAGTTTCTAAAGACTTAATTAGACAAGTGATGGATGAAACCCACGATTATATGTCCCAAGAACAAGATATAAGAGGTTATGTAGAGAGTAAAGGGTGGGCACATGCAGCTGCTCATGGAGCAGATTTATTAGTCTATATAGCAAAACATCCCATGTCCACCGATGAAGATGCTAGAAAAATATTGCTACATATTGCCCGGTTCATCTCAATTTCTGAGGGCTATCGAGACGACGAGGAAGAACGACTGGCACGCTCATTTGTATCGTTATGTAAGCATCATCTTTCTGAAGAATTCATTGAAGAATGGTTTACGGAACTTGATCACTCACTTAATGAGAGAGTAGCCACTAATCCGGGAGAATTACAGCCATATTATGCGAAACTAGCTTTTAAAAACTTTTTGAAATCCTCCTATTTTTTATTCCAAAAAGATGATATCCATGAATCTCTACAACATTCTATAAAACAATTGATTATTAAGTCCATTTATTAAGGAGGATTCCAGGAGACCACTTCCCCGCATCGGTAAGATGTGGTTAAATTCATAGCATTAGAAAATGGTTGCACAGATAAGGTTGACGATAGTAAAATTGGAATTTTATTCTATACAAAAAGGTTTTTAATATGTTATGATAGCAAAAATTAAAAGCATTGAAGAGAAGATTAAGTCAATTGCATTCTTTAACAGAGAGCCCCGGGAGCTGCAAAGGGGTAAGTATTCAATGACTGAAACAAGACTCTGAGCTTCACATGGGATCCTTTTGAACAACTGATAAAGGGGATTGTGTGACAGGCGCTCCTGTTATCGGGCTATAGTATAAGCATGGAAGTCATGCCGTACTTGAAAAGGTTCTGATGGTGACATTAGGACAAACTGGGGTGGTACCACGACATGTTATCTCGTCCCCAAGACTAATCGTCTTGGAGGTGGGAGTTTTTTATTTGTTCAAAAAAACATGTCGGAGGAAAACCAGATGAATGATATAACTTGGAAGTTTCCAGCTTTATATTTAAGTGCAGTAGGAATTGCAAATATTGGTGGTTGGGTTTATTTATTAGCCATTAATTTGATGGTCTTTGAAATAACTGGATCTGCTTTAGCTGTGGCAGGATTGTATATGATTAAACCTTTTGCCCATATGCTCGTGGGCTTATGGGCCGGAAGTTTAATAGACCGTGTTTCAACAAAACATTTGATGATAACTTTAGATGTTGTTCGAGCATCTTTACTATTAATGATTCCTTTTATCGAATCAATTTGGATCATCTATGTAGTTGTTTTATTTATTCAATTAGCAGGAGCTATTTTTGAGCCTGCATCCTTTACTTACATGACTATGCTGTTACCAGAACAAGACCGCAAACGATTTAATGCATTGTTAAGTTTCGTACATTCTGGTGCTTTCGTCTTGGGGCCTGCACTTGCAGGTGTATTATTTATGATTGGGTCACTTGAGATGGCTTTATTTTTTAATGTTGCAGTGTTTATTTTATCTGCTGGATTGATATCTTTGCTCCCAATGCTAGTCCATTCAAGTGATACTGGTAATAGATTAACCTTCCGGGGTATACGAGAAGATTGGCGTTTAGTTTGGAATTCCAGCAAGATTGCATTCCCTTTTGTTGTTGTTTATATGGCATTTCAAGGCGTGATGTTATTAACAGCCGCACTTGATTCAATGGAAGTAGCATTTGCTAAGGAAGTTCTTCATCTATCGAATCCCGCTTATGGCTCCCTAGTTAGTGTTGCAGGCATTGGGTTTCTAATTGGCGCTGTATGTACTAATGTGCTCGTCAGATTCACTTCTGCCATACAGTTAATGGGTAGCGGAACTATTATGGTGGCAGGCGGTTATGTCATCTATAGTTTTTCCACAACTTATCTAATGGCAAGCACTGGATTTTTCATACTCTCCTTCTTTCTCTCGCTTGCAAATACGGGATTCATCACCTTTATACAAAGAAATATACCCATAGAAATGATGGGTAGAATCTCTAGTCTGTATGGGATGGTTGCCCATACGGTTCAATTGTTGGTCGTTTTGTTTATGGGGTTGGCAGCCCGATGGTTTACAGTGCAAGAAGTCGTGATCAGTGGCTCCATTCTAATGTTGATCGTTGCGTTATTCCTAATTGTCACAGTTAGCCGTTTATTCGAACAGTAACCTCTATGAAACCAATTTGGATCTAAATCGTACGTTAGTTAGGGAGGTGATCTATGTGAAAAATATCTATGCACGATCGTCAACATTTTTTTTTCGAATCAGTATTGTATCTTTTATTGTATTGCCTATAGTTACTTACCTGACATACATTGATTTTTTTTCGAATTTTGAACCGCTCATTTTTGTGGGGGTATCCGCTCTGTTTTCTTCTGGTACTGGATTCTATTTAAAACAAATAAGCGAAAAACTTCCTGAATTCACCTCCATCAATCCCGGTACGGCTTTCTTGATGAATGGATTCAACTTTCAACAAGATGTTTCTTGGTACTCAAGATTGTATCTAGTTTCTCATGAAGGAGAGCAACTATTTGTAATTGAACCAACTACTAAAAAACCCATTGCTCGTTTCTTGACAGTCTCCTCCGTCATTTCATCGGGTCTTATTATACCTATCACTTACGATGTGATGACTCTAAATCGTTCACGACTATTTTCATTTACCGTGAAAAATGAATGGAAGAAATTTCGAGTTACAATCATGGATGAACAAGATAATACAATAGGTGTGTATCTCCAGCCTTGGTTAAAGAGCGCAATGAAAAACAAAGGTACTCTATTTTATCCGAACCATGATGTTTGGAGACAAATTGAAGCGAAAAACATGACCGGTGATATTGATATTCGGGACGAAGAAAGTCGCATTACCGCTTCTTATCGATTTGGGATGTTTCCCTATGCCCTTCACCCGGCGTTTCAAGCTATTCCAAACAATGTACATATTAAACTAGGTCCTCATATTTCAACTAATGAACGAAAAGTGTATCTGGGCATTTTTTATTTTTGGCTACAAGGGTATAGATGAGCTCTCCGGATCGAATAAGTGCAGATATCAAGTTCCTAATTTGAATAAATAAGTACATTTCTATTCCCTTGATATTTTTGGCTCTATGTTTGTATGCGTTATAGGATGTATTAATGATAGATGTAAGAAAAACCGGGCAAGTGCGCCCGGTCCTTTTAAGAAGGGTAACCAAAGAAACCCGTTTATTTCCGCTA
>NZ_ALJG01000295.1 GCF_000286315.1 Paenisporosarcina sp. TG20
CACTTAAATTGAAAGTACCCACAATTACTAAACAAAAATATATCACTGAATAAACTTCATTTCCACTGAAATTCAAGAAGTTCTTGTGTGCTTAAAAAAAGGAAATCACGCCTTTACATTTATAGGTTTAGCTTAAGTTCCACCGTGAAATTCTGTTTTAGCATGTTATTCTCCATATACTAAAAACACTATTAACACGGGGTTCATGGCACCAATAGCTATATACTTTCTTATTCTATAAGAAAACCGGGTAAAGTACGCCCGGTCCTTTAGAGAGTCATAGTATCGACTTTGTTTCCGGTATGATTTCCGTTACAGGCGGACGCAAAGCAGCAGTATCATAATAGAACCTACTCCTTAAAATAAAGGGAATACTGAATTCATAGCACATTTTTATATGTTTCCTTATTTTGCAAAAAAACTTCTCTCAAGAAGAGAGAAGTTACTATTCAGTATAGATGTACCACCAAGTTTTAACCGTCTCTGAAAAATAAGGTGTTTTATTTAGCAAAGTATCCACTAAACTCGAGTTTTCGATTAAAGTTTGGAACAAATCGATCGGTAATAACGCAATAACATAAATTACTATAAACAATAATATGTAAAATTCAATAAAACCTAAAATCGCTCCTGCAATTCTACTAATAATCCCTAAAACTGGTAGGTACGATAGAAAATCAAACATTGATGCAATGAGTTGCATTGTAAACTTTACTATAAAAAAGATAAGTGCAAATGCAATTAATTGATAAAACGTTTGGTCTAAATCCAGACGATCAATCGCAAATGTGAGTCTTGAACTTGAGTCAACAGTTGGATATGGAATCCATAACACAAATTTCTCAGCTAGTGGTTTATAATAGGTGTAAGCGACGACGAGTGCAAGAATAAATCCTGTCATATGTATCAATTGGACGATTAGACCACGTTTAGCTCCAATAAAGATTCCCGCTACTAATAAAAATACAATTACTATATCTAACATTTGTTCAACCCTTTACCCTTTTAATTTCTTCTTCTAGTTGTTCTACTTGTTCTTTTAATTTAAGATATTCATGCATGGTGTTAATTGCTGTAAGAACAGCCAATTTACCACTATCTAATGAGTGGTTGTGAGAATTAATTTCTCGCATTCTATCGTCAACCATAGATGCGACTAGACGCATATGTCCGCTTGTTTCTGAACCAACCATTTTATATGTTTGTCCATATATTTCTACAGAAACTCTTATTTTATGTTGCTCTGACAAAGGTTACCCTCCTCATCAAAATCTAATATGTATCATACCATGAAATGGATACATATGTGAATAAGGAACCATAGAAAGGAAAGTGTCCATGTCTAATGAAGTCCTGCTATTATCTACTATTAAAATTAAAGAATTATCTACTCACTATGCAAATAACCGCATCGAACGTAACGCACCTGGTGTCGTTTTTGCTGCAAAACTATCAGATACTTCTATTACTATTTATACATCTGGCAAAGTATTATTTCAAGGGAGCGGTGCAACACGAGAAGCGAAACGATGGGGTACAACCCAACAAAAAGCGGAAAAAAAGGTTAGTTCAACAAAAGGCGATATTTTGCCTGAAGGCTTTGCGAACAAATCGGTCCTTGGTTCTGATGAAACAGGAACTGGTGATTTTTTTGGTCCAATTACTGTTGCAGCTTGTTACGTCCCAGCTGATAAAATTGAACTTATTCAATACCTTGGTGTCAAAGACTCAAAAATGCTAACCGATGACATTATGCGTAAAATAGCACCTGATTTAAAGAAGTCACTAACCAATAGTATTCTAGTCCTTGGTAATGAAAAGTATAATACGGTTCAAGCTAAAGGTTGGTCACAAGGGAAAATTAAAGCCTTGTTACATAATCAAGCCTTGAAGAATGTTCTCAAGAAAATCCATCCTGTTCATCCTGAATTTATTTTAATTGACCAGTTTGCTGAGCGCGGTATTTACTACAATCATATAAAAGAAGAAAAAGACATTATTCGTGAAAATGTATTGTTTTCAACTAAAGCCGAACAACTACATGTATCAGTAGCAGCAGCATCTATTTTAGCACGTGTTGCATTTTTGGATGCAATGGATAAGTTAAGTCAACAAGTCGGTTTAACCTTACCAAAAGGGGCTAGTTTTAAAGTAGATGAAGTGGCAGCAAAGATCTTTTTATCAAAAGGGGAAGAGTACTTAACTTCTATTACGAAAAAACATTTTGCTAATACTGGGAAAGCACTAGTAATCGCCAATAAGAAAAAAGGAATCTAACATCTTTTATTTAATAAAAACCGGGCAAGTACGCCCGGTCCTTTAAGCAAGAACATAGTATCAACTTTGGTTTACGGTTATGATTTCCGTTACAACGCACTTTCATGTTTCGAAGCTAGCGTAGCGATGCAGAAACAGGCGGACGCTTTCCGCGGGCGAGCGCCAAGCCTCCTCGTCCGCTGCGCTACCTGTGGGGTCTCGTCTGTCTCGCTTTTCCCGCAGGAGTCGCCGCCTTTCACTACAATCATTCACCTATTATAAAATCAACAGTGATAACAATAATTTTATATAGATGAAACTACTAGCATCTTAATTTATATAGGACGATTTTTTATGTCCAATTCAGAGATTTCTAAACAAGAATATATAACTGAAGATGTAATCCGAAAAAACTTATGCTTCCTTTTATACATGGTCAATTACGCATTAGAAGTCCATTTGGATGAATTCGGCTCATCATAATTTCATCGATAAAACCACCGTTAGCTTTTAAACTCCCTTTCTTTTTTCCTTCTACTGTAAAACCAAACTTCTCATATAGTGCTTGTGCACCAGGGTTTGTTACGAGAACGCCAAGTTCAATTCTTTCTAGTAAAAGCCAATTGTCTGCAAGGTCCAGTATTTTCGTGAGTAGTGATTTCCCGATTCCTTTTTTATGATGTTCACTGTCTACACCTATGAATATATCTCCTACATGTGAACGCCGACCTTGTCCTTGTGTTAAAGATACGAAACCAACAACGTCACCATTATGCTCAGCAATAAATTCAAATTGATTAGGACCTAAGTTTCTCAGCCTATTCTCCATAGCCTCTACTCGCATACTAGGCAGAAAAACCATAAATGGATAAACGGCTTCCTGTATACAAATTCGATGAATAGAGCTTGCATCCTGTATCCGCACAGCTCGTATATTCACTTCCATCCTAACACCTCCTCGTATTAGATAAAATCATACTTATTTAAAATTCTCTTTACAATGTAGAAATTCCTTTTTCCAAGGATTTTGGTTCTGCAACTCGCTCTTGATTAAGAAGTATCTTCACCTCTACTAATGAGTTGTTTAATTTAATATTGGTTTTTCTAATTGTAATAACGGTAGAAGGAAAAAAACAATTAGTAGAATATACCAAAATAGATGTATTTATAATATAATACTAAAAATAGTAGAAAGCAGGGGAATTATGATGGGAAATTGTTTTATTTGTAATAAGCACTCTGGTATCATCCAAACTTCTGGTGTAAATATTTATGAGGATGATTATGTTTATGTAGGGCACATTGATAAGAACGGTAAACCAAACTATTTAGGTCATATTATGATTGATTTAAAAAGACATGTTCCAACACTTGGTGATATGACGATGGATGAAGCAAAAGCATTCGGAATGATAATGGCGAGAGTTAGTAAAGCACTTCTAGAAAGTGAAAAAGCGGAACATATCTATTCTCTTGTTTCAGGAAATTCTGTTCCTCATCTTCATATGCACTTAATTCCTCGCTATCCAGACACACCAAAAGAATATTGGGGACCAATGGATGTTTATGCTTGGGAAAAGGCGCCTTTTGGTGATAACAGAGATGTTATAAAACTGTGTGGCCGTATAAAAACATACCTTGAGAACAATCGATATGAATAGAGTTTCGGAAAGTTTTAGTTGGATTGGTAGTCAAGAAGACTTTGTTGATTTACCAAACATTCATCGGCTTAACCGTATTGTAATTGGACGATATGGAGGCAATTCAGCAGCCGGACAATACAAGAATGAAGATGGGTGTTTGGTTTGGTTTAATGATAAAGAAGATTGGGAATTCGTCATTATTCTTGATGCTCATAATACCGCTGAAAGTGCTGAAATAGTGGTAAATCGATTCAAAGAGAAGCAAAGAGAAGTAAGACAGGTATTATCTCTACCGGTAAACCACTTCACTTTTAAAAGTTTAGAAGAGTTGGTGTTAAATATATTTCAAGAACAAGAGTTTCTCTCTGCTTGTCGAAAGGTTCAAGTAGAAACAGCTTGTCTAATTGTAGTAAGAAAAGATAAATATGTTTGGTGGTTTTCAGTTGGAGACTGTGTTTTATATTTATTTCATCCAGAACTTATTGCACTTGGTCAGTATCAACTAAATCAAAGACAATTCTATGAATGGATAGGACAAGTCAATACTTTTGATCAGAGGGTACCTTGTTTTAGTACTGGAATAAAGGAGTTAAGGCAAGGAGTTAACCATCTTTTCTTGACTACTGATGGTTTAATTGAATGCCCTGGTGAACCTTATACAAATCCAAGTAACATAGTAAATGCATTTTCAAATTCCGAGAATGACGAAGCTGTTCTTACATTATTGTTAAAAATTCAAGATAAAAATGTACGGGATAGTACCACGATAGTTTCTTGGAAAGTAAATATTCTAAGAGAAGCAAGTCAACCAAGTAATGGATAGATAATTCGGTTTCCGTGTCTCTATGGAAGGCAAAACTTCTGCACCATAACCTGCAGAAAGAAGGACCCTAGGGAGAAGTGTCATTGTCACTTCTCCCTAGGATACCCTTACAGGCGCGGCCGGTTTGCGTTTGATGCGGCCACCTTCAACCAATGAGCATATAGTGTATGCTACTCCATACAAAATAAAATTGAGCTAGGAAGTGTACCTCCAAGCTCATTGTATTTTGCAGTCCGTTTTTACTAAGTACCCGATATTTTAATAAAAATATTAAAGTTTCATCTTTAAACCTTCATGTGTTGGTTTAAAACCTAACCGTTCATAAAACCTTAACGCATCTGGTCTTTTTTTATCAGTTGTTAGCTGTACTAAATGACAACCACGTTCTTTTGCACGTTGAATTGCCCATTTTATAAGTTCAGTACCTACACCTTTATCTCTTACTGAAGCTGATGTTCTCACTCCTTCGATAGTAGCTCTCCATCCACCTTGATGTGTTATATATGGTGTAAAAGTAATTTGTTGTACCCCAATCACTTCATTGCCATCACAAGCCACTACTAACTCGTTATTAGGGTCAGATATAATAGCCTCAAGTGCTTCAATATAACTATTGGGAAGTGGATTCTCATAACGTTCACGCATACTTCCTAAAACATCATCAGCAAGCATTGCAACAATACTATCTAAGTCTTTTTCAGTAGCTACTCTAAACATTATTTCTATCGTCAATAATACTCCCTCCTTATTAGAAAACCTTTGTTACTTTATGGTAACCGAATATTTATGACATAAGGTAATTATATTGTTTTAATGGCAATAAATAAGTAATACTAATAAAGTTTTTTGATAGTAGTTAACTACCCTTTCGTTCAAAAATAAAAGGATGTGTATGCTCACAATTTCGTGAACATACACATCCTCTTTTATTTATCCTCGAAGTTGTGCGTTACCTTCTATTTCAAGAGCTTTTAACACTTTTGAATGAGTTTTCACTACTTCTTCATCTGTTAATGTACGTTGTGGATCTTCATACGTAAGTGAGAATGCAACAGATTTTTGTCCTTGTTCCATTTTCTCGCCTTCGTATAAATCAAACACTCTTACATCTTTCAGTAACTTGCCTCCTGCTCCTCGAATAACTTTTTCGAGTTCAGCTGCAGGTTTGGCACGTTCAACCACTAATGCAATATCACGTGTGATAGATGGAAAACGTGGTACGGCTTTGTATAGTAGGGGTTCCAAAGAGAATGTTAATAATTTGGCTAAGTTTAATTCCATAACATATGTTTCCTTTAGATCACGCTTCTTTTGATCTGTCGGATGCAATTGGCCAATAATCCCAATCGGTTTGTCTGCTAGGAAAATTTTTGCCGTTCTACCTGGGTGAAGACCATCCACTTGCGCTTGCTCAAATGAAGTTAATTTGTCTAAACCTAATTTTAAAAATAATCCTTCGATAATGCCTTTTAACACAAAGAAATCTACTGTTTTACGTTCGCCCTGCCAGCTATGGTCAAGCCATTTACCTGTAATAACTGCCGCGACATGTTCTTCTTCATGGAGAAGACCTTCTGACGTTTCTCCAAGAAAAACTGAACCAGTCTCAAATAGAGCAACAGATTCTGCTTTTCGAGCTAAGTTATATGTTGCAGCCTCAAGTAAATGAGGAACTAACGATTGGCGTAGTATACTGCGTTCTTCACTCATTGGCATTAATAGTTCAGTAATAGGTGCAGTTTCAAGTGCAAAGGCCTGCGCCAGTTCTTTGGATGTTAATGAATACGTAATAGCTTGAAGTAATCCAGCACCTTCTAAATAATTGCGAACAATACGTCGTTGTGCTTGGTAAGGAGTAAGACCCCCAGGTGTCGTTTCACCTTCAGGCAGTGTCATTGGAATTTCATCATAGCCGTAAATACGAGCGATTTCTTCTATGATATCTTCTTCAATTTGTATATCTTGTCTACGTGTAGGTGCTTTGATGTAAAGCAATCCATTCGCTGCTTCATACTCAAATTTTAGACGACTTAATATCGATGTCATTTCTTCAAAAGATATTTTCATTCCTAAACGATTGTTAATGAAGTCTGGAGATACAATTACTTCTTTTTGAGATTTATCCAACTCATCTACCATTACGCTTCCTTGCAGGACTTCTCCTCCTGCGAGTTCAGATATCAGTTGCGCAGCACGTTCTGCAGCTGCAATCACACGATTCGGATCCACACTTTTTTCAAAACGTGAACTCGCATCACTGCGTAGATTGTGATCTTTTGAAGTTTGACGAACAGAAGCGGGTTTGAAGTATGCAGACTCAATAACGATAGTTGTTGTTCCCTCATGTACTTCTGTATTCGCTCCCCCCATAACGCCTGCAATCGCTACTGCCTCTTGACCATTTGTGATAACTAAATGGTGGGCCTGTAATTCGCGTTGCTGATTATCTAATGTGGTGATTTTTTCACCTTGACGTGCTGTACGTACAACGATTTCTCCTGTTTGCAAGCGGTCATAATCGAATGCATGAAGTGGTTGACCATATTCCATTAACACATAATTGGTTACGTCTACAACATTATTATGAGGACGTACTCCTGCAGCCATTAATCGTTGTTGTAACCAAAGTGGAGATTCACCAATTTTTATATTCTTTACTACTTTTGCTACATACATTGGGTTCGCATCCAAATCTTCCACACGAAGTTTCAAGACGTTTTCAGCTACTTCTGTTGACGAGTTATACGAGATTTCTGGATATTTCATATCTTCAGAAAGAATTGCACCGACCTCATAAGCAACACCTAACATGCTCATAGCATCAGCACGATTTGGCGTTAACCCAAGTTCTAGAACCGTATCATGTAATCCTAATATTTCGAGTGCATCTGCGCCTGTTTGTGTTTCACTAGGCAAAACATAGATGCCATCAGCATAGGCTTTAGGTACAAGCTTTCCTTCAATTCCTATTTCTTGAAGAGAACAAATCATACCGTTCGATTCTTCACCTCTAAGTTTAGCCTTTTTTATTTTGATTCCTCCAGATAATACTGCACCAGGACGAGCAACGATTACTTTTTGATTTGCAGCTATGTTTTCAGCTCCGCAAATAATTTGAGTTACTTCTTCCCCTACATCCACTTGGCAAATGTTTAGCTTGTCTGCTTCGGGATGTTTTTTGCATTCTAATACATAACCAACCACTACATTCTTCATTCCTTGTGAGCGATCGATTATAGCATCTACTTCTATTCCAGAGCGTGTAATTTTTTCAGCGAGTTCTGCTGGGTCTAACCCTTTAATACTTATATAATCAGCTAACCATTTTGTAGAAACGAGCATGTGATCTCCTCCTTACACTTCTGTTCGGTGGAATTGCGAAACAAATCGCACATCATTCGTATAAAAATGACGAATGTCTTCCACACCATATTTCAACATTGCAATACGTTCAGGTCCCATTCCAAATGCAAATCCAGACAAACGTTTTGAATCGTATCCGGCCATTTCCAATACATTTGGATGCACCATACCAGCACCTAAAATTTCAAGCCAACCTGTTTTTTTACAGACGTTACAGCCACTTCCACCACATTTGAAACAAGAGATATCCATCTCAACAGATGGTTCTGTGAATGGGAAGAAACTTGGACGCAACCGAATTTCACGATCATCTCCAAACATTTTTTTCGCAAAGACAGATAACGTCCCTTTTAAATCACTCATGCGGATGTTCTCACCAATAACAAGACCTTCGATTTGTGTAAATTGGTGTGAATGTGTAGCGTCGTCGTTATCACGTCGATACACTTTGCCGGGACAAATAATTTTGATTGGTTCTCCACCTTTGGCTTCCATAGTCCGTGCTTGCACTGGAGAAGTATGTGTTCGTAGTAAAATATCTTCTGAAATGTAGAATGAATCTTGCATATCACGAGCTGGATGTCCTTTTGGCAAGTTCAAAGCTTCAAAGTTATAATAGTCTTTTTCAACTTCTGGACCTTCAGCAACTTCATATCCCATGCTAATGAATAGGTCTTCTATTTCTTCTACTACACGTGTTAATGGATGACCATTCCCTGTTTTTACAGGCCGACCTGGTAAAGTCACATCAATCGATTCATTTTCAAGTTGTTGTTGTATGGCAACTTCTTCTAATAAAATACTTCTTTCATCAAGAAATGCCGTTACTTCTTCACGAATGACGTTAACTAGAGTTCCCATTTTCGGACGCTCTTCAGCGGGTAGTTTACCCATACCTTTTAATAAATCAGTAATAGGTCCTTTTTTCCCTAAATACGCTACGCGGACTTCTTGTAGTTCTTTCACAGTTGACGCAGCTTGAATTTTACTGATTGCTTCTTCTTTTAATTGTTGTAATTGCAATTCCATCTGAACATCCTCCTTCCAAAATTAGAAAAACACTTTTGGCAACCACAATGGTAGAATCCGATGTCTTTCTCAAACTTTTTTTCGAATAGTACTCTTTCCATATCAGTACAAAAAAACCCCGCCCCTAAAAAAGGGACGAGGAACTATTTCGCGGTACCACCCTGATTACTACGCTGATTTTCCAGACGTAATCACTTCATTGAATTAACGACTCTTCACCGGCACATCTTTACAGCAATTGCTGGTCCAAACGGCAGCTCTCGGGGTGAACTTCGATGAATCTTCTATATCTGCACTCACAGTCTTGGTGCAAACTTCCTAAATAAAAGGGGGTCATTTACTTTTCCCGGTCATAGCTTTTTTACGTATCAAATTATTATATATTATACGTCTGTTTTACTTTTTCATCAAGATTTAATGTTAATAGGTATTAATGTGTATAGAAGAATACCTGTTGCAACAGCAACATTTAATGATTCAGCTTGTCCTAATAGAGGAATTTTCAAATTCATATCAGTTTGTACTAATATCTCTGGTGACAAACCACTTCCTTCATTGCCCATAATTAACGCGAATTGTTGTTGAGGTTCTACATCGTTGTATGTGACTGAATCTTCTAGCGACGTCCCATACACAGCAATTTTTTTATACTTACACGATTGAATCCATTGTGATAAATCACCTTTAACAATGGGAATATGAAAGTGAGATCCTTGACCAGAACGCACGGTCTTAGGGTTAAAAGCATCTGCTGAGCCTTTTCCTAAAATCACTGCATCCATTCCTGCTGCATCCGCTGTACGAATCATTGTACCCACATTACCTGGATCTTGGACTGCATCAATAAAGAGAAGTTTCTTCCAATTTTGTTGTTGATCAGTTGTACTTTTTGGTTGACTACAGTGTGCATAAATTCCTTGAGAATGTTCAGTTTCAGCAATTTCCACTGCAATGTCCATTGTTACTTCAATAATTTCAATATCCTCTACATTCCAAGCTTTTGGAATGGTTATACCTTCTCTAATAATTATAGAAAGAACTAAATCTGGTTTTTTTAATGCTTCCTCAACTAAATGGAAACCTTCCACTAAGAATTCTCCTGATTTGTCACGTTCTTTTCTTACAGTTACTAGTCTTTTCCAATGCTTAACTTGTGAATTTTGTGAAGATTCAATACGTCTCATATTAAGTTGTACCACCTTTTTCTTTTATTGTAACAAATACATGTATAAGTGGCGAGAACAGCGGACAAAATGATATGTGAGGAGGAGAGATTATGGACTTTCAAATTAGAGATGCTATAACGGTTAACATGATTGGAAATAACGCTTCAGAAATTCGCGAAGTAGTTGAAGATGCGATTAAACGTGGCGAAGAGCATTTACTCCCAGGCCTTGGTGTGTTTTTTGAAAAATGGTGGCAAACTGCTCCCGAACCAGAAAAAGCAACAGTTTTAAAACACTTGGAAAATTCGTTCCAAGAATAATTGTATTGCAATTACTTTCTATAAAGAGACGACTTTAGATTCAGATTTTGAATTTAAAGTCGTCTCTTTTATTAAAACTGTGTAGCCTTAGGACGGATTAAGAATGAAATTATCAAATCTGTAAAAAGAGGGTTCCCTGGTTCTCCATGTGATAAGCGAGTCGACTAAGTATGTAGAAATAGTTAATTAGATGAAAGAGTAGACTCGTCGGCATGGAGCGAAAATCAACTTTGTTCGGATTTTATTACTAGATTTCTTATTATAAAATTGACTCATGTACAAAAAAGTCAAACCCTAGTGCTGTTATAATACCAAACACTAATACCCATAAAGCGATACTAAGAGTTGACCAAATCATTGTCAACTTTTTATCTGCGCCTAATGTCATTCCGATAAATGCAGCAAGATGTGTACCGATTAGGATGGGACCTAGAAGGAGCAATCCGAGCAAACCGTATTTAATCCAAACTTTCTTTGCACGTTTAGATCGTTTAGATTGGGATTTCCCTTTTTCTTCATTACGTTTCATCAACCAAATATTTATTCTATCAAAGGCAATAATAAGAATCATAATGGTTAACAAATTCCCTGTAAATCCAAGGACCATCACCCAAACTGGTGATAACCCCGCAACTATTCCTAGAGGTACAACTAAAGCTATTTCGAGCCAAGGAATGGCAGCACCCAGAAATACTAAAAAGTATTCCCACATTAATCCTCGACCTCCCGCAAATATTTACGAATTTCTAAGTAGTAGATTATATATTGCATAAGAGCTAAAATTAAAATACCAAAAATCATCCAAAATCTGGACAATTCGAATACTAAGTAAATTGCCGTCAGCACTGGAAGAGCCCACACGAAGAATGTGTAAACTTTTTGTGCTGCTTTTCTCGTAATGTGTGTCATCCCTTCATCCTGCTCTAAGAATTCTAAGGGACGAATTTGCCACATCGTTAGTTTTTGAGTTAGGTGTTGTTTGTTGTGTTTAGCTATTTTAGATGCAAATATTGCTCCCAAGATAAATGTTAAGGAGATGGATCCAAACAATAACAAAGATTCGAAGCCAGCTAATTCAAATGAATAACTGAATTCGTCAGTACTATTAATTAATTCTGTAGTAGCACTAGTTACACTAAAAGCCAAAAACCCAAACATTACAATAAATGCCATTTGCCATAGTGGGTACTGTACCCGAAAGTCTTTTTTCATGTTTTCCTGTCTCCTTCCAACCAAAACAATTCATCGACTTTTATTTCAAACTCTCTTGCAATTTTTAATGCTAGCGAAACTGAGGGCGAAAAATCTCCTTTTTCTATAAAACTAATTGTTTGTCTAGTGACCCCTACTCTCTCTCCTAAATCCCCTTGCGTAAATCCAAACCGTGCACGTAGTTCTTTGACTCGGTTATGGAGCATCTAGGCGCAACTCCTTTCTTTCACGTTAAGTATACTACACTAAATGTAATGTATACTTAACATAATGTCAATAATAATTAACATTTTTATAAATATGAATTTTTCAATGCAGAAAAATAGTCGGCTTTTCCAAACAAAAAAAGCTCCTGACAGATTTCTCAGGAACTTTTGATGCTTTTTATGAAAGAACAGATGCAAGAATAGCTTTTTGTGCATGTAAACGATTCTCTGCCTGGTCAAATACCGCTGAATGTGGACCATCAATAATCGATGTTGCCACTTCTTCTTCACGGTGGGCAGGTAAACAATGTAGAAATAAATAGTCGGGTTTAGCATATTTCACGAGTTCATCATTTATTTGGTACCCCTCGAACGCTAAGAGTCGGGCAGTAGTTTCTTCTTCTTGACCCATACTAGTCCATACATCTGTATAAATAACATCAGCGTTTGTTACAGCTTCGATTGGATTGGTAGTAGTCTTTATCGTAGATCCATTTAATATAGCAAGTTGTTGAGCTTTTTCTAATATATCACTGTTCACTTCAAATCCTTTTGGTGAAGCAATTGTTACGTCAACACCCAGATGAGCACAGGCAATTATTAGTGAATGTGCTACATTGTTGCCATCTCCAACATAAGCTAACTTTTGACCCGGTAAATAGCCTTTAACTTCATGAACTGTTAACAAATCAGCTAGTGCTTGGCACGGATGATATAGATCCGTTAAACCATTGATAACTGGTATGGTAGCAGCATGAGCCAGTTCTTCAACCATTTTATGCGAATTAGCACGAATCATAATAGCATCTAGATAACCTGATAATACTTTCCCCGTATCAGAAACGGGCTCTCCACGTCCTATTTGTAAATCTCTAGCATGCATGTATATAGCATGCCCGCCTAGGTGAGTCATTCCGACTTCAAATGAGATACGAGTTCGAGTTGAATGTTTTTCGAATATAAGTCCAACCGTTTTGCCTTTAAGTAAAGGGGGATGTACTCCACTTTTAGCTAAACTTTTTAAATGGACAGCTAGTTCTAATAATTCTTTTACTTCTTTTGACGAATAATCAAACCAAGTTAATAAATCTTTTCCCTTAACACTTTCAACTACTTCAAGATTAACGTATTCCAATAATTTCATAAACAATCACTCCTATTTATAATTATGTATTCCCTATTATAAATATGCATAGTTATAAAAGCAAGTGAATATTTATAAGTTTTAAAAGAAAATGCTTTTTATAATATCTTTGTTAGTTAGTTTTTTGAAAAGCCACAGCTTTTTCTATTCAAAACAAAGGAAATCACCCTTATCTATAATGTTTACAGACTATCCTGATAATTTTCATATCATTCTTTGTAGACTTTACATTGACTAACATTATATATAAAATGCTTTATGCTTATACACGCTTATTCAATTCAGAACAATATGTATGTGGTTGATTTGCTATCCTATGTCAAGAAAAACTTAAATGTTCCTGTGGGGTTTATCCTTTAAAAATTTGTTTATCATCAAAGAATGTTATCTTGCTTGTAGGCACAATAAAAGGAGCTGTCCCAAAAGTCATAGAAAATGACTTTTAAGGGTAGCCCTCTTTTCATATAAAAATGGCACTGTCGGTTTCCGTTACAACGCACTTTCATGTTTCGAAGCTAGCACAGCGATGCAGAAACAGAAGCATACGGACGCTTTCCACGGGCGGTCCGTGAGTCTCGCGTTGTGGCGTTCTTAGCCTTTGTTCCATTTGTGCTCCTGCAGGGTCTTACCGAACACACTTTTCACCCTGGAGTCGCCGCCTTTCACTACAATCTTTTGAAAATGAAAGCAAAGACCAAAGCAGCCCTAGAATGTGAAACAAAATCATGCATCTACGCGCAACGTAAAATTGAAGTAGAAATTGTTTTTGGTCACATCAAGGGCAATTGGTCATTCCGTAGGTTTTTACTGTGAATCTTTGATAAGGTCCACACAGAGTTTGGCAACACAATCTCTTAAAGTAGTAGGGATCCGCTAGCTACTTTCAAGAGCAATAACTAAAAATATAAAAACAGGTGAAGAAAAACGACTCGTTTTCCTTCACCTGTTTTATTTTAGGGACTTATTAGACAGGCCCTTTCTGAGTTAAACTTAATCAAATATAATTTTATTTACTGTTTCACGATCTAACTTTTTGATAACTGCGACGATTAATTTTACTGCATTTTCATAATCATCACGATGTAAGATACCTGCATGTGAATGAATATAACGAGTTGCAACACCTATTGCTAATGCAGGTACTCCATTTGCTGATAAATGAATTGCTCCTGCATCAGTTCCACCACCAGGCATAGTTTCGAACTGGAATGGAATATTATTTTCTTCGGCTGTATCCACTACAAGGTCACGTAGTCCTTTATGAGCAACCATTGACGCATCAAATAACACTAATTGTGGACCAGCACCCATTTTACTTGTCGATTCTTTTGTAGTGATTCCTGGAGTGTCTCCAGCAATCCCGACATCAACAGCAAAACCAATATCTGGTTTGATTTTTGCAGCTGCAGTTCGAGCACCACGTAATCCAACCTCTTCTTGGACAGCACCTACTCCATATACTATATTTGGATGCTTTTCACCTTTAAGTGCTCTTAATACGTCTATTGCAATTGCACAGCCAATACGATTGTCCCATGCTTTTGCAAGAAGTAACTTTTCGTTATTCATAACAGTGAATTCAAAGTAAGGGGTGACCATATCTCCAGGAGAGACACCCCACTCTTTTGCTTCTTCTTCAGAAGAGGCACCGATATCAATAAACATGTCTTTAATATCAACTGGTTTTTTACGCGCTTCTGGAGATAAAATATGAGGTGGTTTTGAACCAATAACTCCAGTAATAGAATCTCCTTTACGTGTAGTAATAGTTACACGTTGTGCAAGCATAACTTGTGACCACCAGCCACCCACTGTTTGGAACTTTAAGAAACCTTTATCATCAATTTGGGAAATCATGAAGCCAACTTCATCTAAGTGACCAGCAATCATGATTTTCGGACCGTCAGCGTCGCCCACTTTTTCTGCAATCAAGCTACCTAAGTTGTCTGAATCCATTCGATCAGCAAACGGCTCTATGTATTTTTTCATCACATCGCGAGCTTCTCGTTCATTACCCGGGATTGCTTTCGCATCTGTTAATTCCTTAAGCATTGTTAATGTTGAGTCTAGCTTTGTCATTATTTCGCCCTCCTAAATATATACTACAAATCTTATTATAGTGTAAACGTATTCAATTTACAAAACTTCAGTTAATATCCAACACGTTGACGTTCGTAATTTTTCTCATTTTTATTAATATACCCTTGTAAGATTTGTTCATGTGTAAAACCTAGATTTGATGCAATGGCTCCATACCACGACCACACATTTTTGTAATTTTCTTTCGTAGGAACTTGTAGAAATTGATTAATGGAGACTTGAGTATGTATAAACAACATTGTTAATGAACCTTCTTCGTCTGGATTAGCAGGCCAAGTCTCTAAATCATTCAACTGTTTGTCGTTTCCAAGGGATAATAAGAAATGTATTGAATCTACATATTCTTCTAAGATCACATTATCTTCAGATGGACCTTTTTCACTCCAAAATTTAAAGCAACGAGTTTCATTGGCCAATTCAGCAAGTTCCACTGACAATGCTAGACCTTTCTCAAGAAACACATCTCGCGAAATATTCTTTTCAGTTTGAATATAACTATCTAAAGATCTTTGCATGTCAAAAAGTTTTTTTAAGTACATTCTTATGCCTCCTAAATAAAATAATTTAATTAATCATGAAACTAAAGGTTCCGTCATCCGTATACAATAATATCATGCTTGTCAAAGAGGAGTGTTAATTATGATTATAGTATTGATCCGATTTTTAATTATCGCTCTTCTCATATATTTGTTTTATCGTGGAATTAATTATTTAATCGATCCAAAGCGAAAATTAGATGAAGCTCATGAAAAGGGTTCATATTATTTTTATGATGATATCAAGAATGTACGTAAAAACTTTTTTATTTCCTTTAAAGGCACATTATTTGAGGGAGAGAAATATTTAGGTACTACAGAAAATGCATTTGAAGTAGTTTCTATTTTTGTTTGGGCCAAAGACACAATGAAATTACAAGGCTTTACACGCGATGATTTTTTGTTCTTAGAGAAAGAAATCTTGATGAACTACCCAGATGCCGACATTAGTTGGAAAAATCCAATTGAAAAATTAATGAATGATCAATAATGCACTAAAACCGACATTAGGCGATATGTCGGTTTTTTATTAACGTTCATATTGTGAGTGTATTTAAAAAATACCTAGCATCACAGAGGTCACTGAAATACTTCTTCATTGTAGATTGGACTGTACAAGTGACGAGCCTTCCCTCGAGCTTATCGAAGGAAGGCTCGTTAAGGGTTAACCTCGTACAAAGATAAAATCATAGTTTCCACGGTGCATATTTTAAAGTCCATATTCAATTATAAACGTATTACTACCTGCTTCAACAAATTCAAAGGCGGTTGGGTTATTTCATCCTTATCACTTTATAAAAGAGAATTTTACTTTTTTCAACTAACAAAGCAGTAGAGTTGAAGAAGGAAAAATAAGAAAAATTATTGGGGGAGAAATATATTGAGTACAGTTGTTTATATGGTGAGACACGGTGAGTCTCCAAAAGAAGGAAATGATAGAACAAGAGGATTAACCGAAAAAGGTTATTTAGATGCTCAACGAGTAACTGACATATTGAAAGATGAAAAAATCGATGCAGTTGTTTCAAGCCCATACATACGTTCAATATTGACTGTTGAAAAGATAGCTCAACAAATAGGGCAAGAAATTTTAGTCTTTGAGGATTTAAAAGAGAGGGTATTTTCTTCTGAAAACAAAAGATTAGCTGATGAGGAATTGGTTCAGATTTTGGAAAAGTCGTTTTTCGATTCAAATTTCTCCTTAGGGGGACCCTTGTTACTTCGAGAGGCGATGGTAAAAGTTATATTTATTCTAATTTCAATCCGAAATATGCTCAAATGTCGGTAACGATATTAAGAACGTATTACAACTTTTGTAAAGATACAGAAAAGAATGGTATTAAAAAGACACCCGCACAACGATTAGGTATCGCAGACAAGGTGTATTCGTGGGAAGATATTATATATAAACGATAAAAAGACGCTGATTAAAGGTTAAGGCGATCCGTTTTGAATCATTTTTTTGAAATAAACGGTCAATTTGAACCCGTTTTATTATCAAAATAAACAGTTTAGTTGAACAAGGAATAATTACCAGTTGTAAATATTTCGAATTTTGAGATGATAGAGTTTGAATGACATAAAATATTTAGGCGGTTATTAAATGAAAAAAAAACTAGGTTATAGCATTTTATTAGGTATTACTATGTTACTTCTGATTTCTTTGTCCAATTTTACAGATATCTTAGATACTTCCAAATGGGTAGCAAGAATTCTTTTTGTAATAAGTATTGTTAACTTCATTTATGTTTTAAAGCTTTTCAAAGAATCGAAGAAATAAAAATAACCGTCTATTATGAAGTTTTGCAATTACCTTATTCAGCTAACGAGGCAGATTAACCTGAGTTATAATTGTAGTAAATTGCTTTAAGTTAAGGTAGAGGTAGTATTGTTAGGGAGTGAGCGACAATGAAAAAATATGATAAATATGTAAGTAAAGCGAATCGTTACGAAATTATTGGATTTAAAAAAATAGCAATAAAAATAATGGAATTAGCAATAGAAGAGCCATTTTCAAAATTAGAAATAGGAAGTGGATTAATTTATATTGGTTTAATGCATCGTAAATTAAATGATTTAAACAAAGCAAATAAATATTTTGAAAATGCTCTAAATTTATGCAAAGACGAACAGTATCCTTATAGTTCTAACTATAAAATTATTATTCAAAGCTTTTTAGATAATGAAGAATTAGAAAAGGCAACGAAATGGATTCATCATTTAACTGAAAGAGCCAACTATGATAAAAAATTTTCCAAATTAAAAAAACTGAAATTAGAATAAGGTCTATGTTTGACTATTCTTTTCCTAACAGTAAATCCTTCTTCAACTAAATGTATATAAGGGTGTTTTAGTTTAATAAGCGGAGATGAAAATTAGGCTTACTAAAAATTAAAACTATAAAAACACTGAGTATTTTCTCAGTGTTTTTTAAATTGTTTTCTGCAAGAAAATGACAATAAAGTAGGGAAACCATTTTC
>NZ_ALJG01000296.1 GCF_000286315.1 Paenisporosarcina sp. TG20
ATGAGCTGAAGGCCCCGCAGGAACGCAGTGACGAGGAGACTGAAGCCATGCCCGCGAAAAGCGTCCACCGTAGCGAAAATAAATGGGTTTCTATGGTGACCCTTCTTAAAAGGACCGGGCGCACTTTGCCCGGTTTTTCTTAGAAAGTAGTAGAAAAGCAAGCTAAAACAATCCTGTTTTTAGCATCTTGATTCGTCCAAATTCTACCTTTTAATATGAATTTGTCGACAATATGACGACCATGTAGACTTTAAGAAGTTTTTCATGGGAATCAATTGACATCATTTTAGCCCTATTGTATGCTTACAAAGGATATAAATGAGAGGGCTTTCAGTATACAGGAAAGCTTTAAAACCTTGTCGTAGCCACTTTTTATAGATATATAGGTTTTAAAAACAGTTTAAAGTGAAGAATCAATCATTCGGTTTATAACAAGATGTCTGTTTTAGCCCTTGTATACGGCAATACTCTCTAATCTTGTTGTATCTTCTTTTTAACCGGATGAATGCATATGTTTGTGAATTGACAGAAGAATAGTCACCTCCCAGTTATTTTAAGTACTGTGTCTGTTCAATGGTCTAAAAACCGGAAAACAGATAATACTGTCCATTCGAAATGCGAGTTGGGGGATACATAACTATGCAAGATTTGCAGGAAGTTTACGCAAGACAAAAGAAATTAGTGATTTATTTGCTCGCTTTTTGTGCACTCGGCTGGGGTTTTACACCTTTCCAATCGGTATTTGCAGGCTTATCATTGGGCGCGCTGTTTGGTTTATATAATTTTTGGATCCTCGTACGACGTTTGGAAAAATTCGACCGCTATATAGATGAAGGAAAGACAGTCAGATCACTCGGCACTGCTATCAGGTTTGCATCAGGTATAGCAGCTGTTGCTGTTGCCATGTCCCTTTCTGAACATATTCATTTAATTAGCACAGTCATTGGGTTGATGATTCCATATGCATACTTACTTGTAGACAGAATTGTATACCATGTAAAACACTATTAATCGAATTGTGAAAGAGAGGTGAATGTATCGTGCATCATGAGAATCCAACCATTGTATGGCTTGGTCTAACTTTTAATCTATCGAACGTTATGATGTTATTGATTACCGCAATAATTGTTTTGTTAATTGCTGTAATATCAACACGTAGGTTAAGCTTGAAACCAACCGGTATGCAAAACTTTATGGAGTGGATTATGGACTTCGTAAAAGGGATTATCAAAAGCAATATGGACTGGGGTACAGGAGGTAGATTCCATGTACTTGGAATTACACTAATTATGTTTATCTTTGTGGCAAACATGTTAGGAATTCCATTCGCAATCGTAATCCAAGGCGAGCTTTGGTGGAAGTCACCAACAGCTGACCCGCTAGTTGCGATGACACTTGCCGTAATGGTCGTAGTTTTAACGCATTTCTACGCAATACAAATGAAAGGCATCAAAGAATATGGTAAGGACTTTTTAAGACCTCTACCTTTCTTAGCACCTTTAAAAGTTATTGAAGAGTTCGCTAATACATTGACACTTGGTTTGCGTCTTTACGGAAATATCTATGCAGGTGAAATCCTACTCGGTTTATTAGCCGGTATAGGTGGAGCAACTTATTTAGGGTTCTTCGGAGTTATAGCTCCAACACTAGCGTGGCAAGGTTTCTCGATTTTCATTGGAGCAATCCAATCGTTTATCTTCGTTATGTTAACAATGGTTTATATGGCACATAAAGTGAGCCGCGACCATTAATATACTGTTCATTTAATTGAACAAATAATACAAAAAAAAAAAGATATTCCAAGGAGGAAATTTTATAATGGTAGGTTCAGTAGGTTTATTAGCAGCAGCTATCGCAATCGGTTTAGGAGCACTTGGTGCAGGTATTGGTAACGGAATGATCGTTTCAAAAACAGTTGAAGGTATCGCTCGTCAACCAGAAGCTCGTGGTGTACTTCAAACAACAATGTTTATCGGTGTTGCATTAGTTGAGGCACTTCCAATTATCGCGGCAGTAATCGCGTTTATCGCATTAGGCCAATAATCTTAAGTGAATAGTGAAAATGGCGAAGTTTATCTTTGACGATTCTTCGCTTTTCATTTTTGGAAAATTAGTATTGAGTTACCTAATATAGAAATAACGTCTATTTAGAAACACATAAAGAATAGAGGTCTGGAAGGGAGTGAAACAATCGTGTTTTTGGATTACCTCGTACTGAATGCCACTGAAGGTGAAGTGAAATTTTTAAATACTGGTGATATCTTTGCTACGTTAATTATTTTCATCATTTTGATGGTCTTGCTGAAAAAATTCGCATGGGGTCCGTTGATGGGCATAATGAAACAACGTGAAGAATTAATTGCAAGTGAAATCGAAGCAACTGAAAATAGTCGCTTAGAGTCAGAGAAATTGTTAGAAGAACAACGTGCTCTATTAAAAGAAGCACGTACAGAAGCACAAGCGATTGTTGAAAACGCCAAGAAGCAAGGTGAGGTACAACGTGGAGAAATCCTTACAGTTGCACAAGCTGAAGCTAATCGTTTGAAGGAATCAGCTGTTCGTGAAATTGAAACAGAAAAAGATAATGCAATCGCAGCAGTTCGTGGACAAGTTGTTTCTTTATCTATACTTGCTGCATCTAAAGTTCTTGGAAAACAAATTTCTGAGGAAGATAACCGTGCATTGATCGAAGAAACGATTGCTAAGGCAGGCGATGCAGGATGAGTAAATCAACTGCAGCGAAACCTTATGCCCTTGCCTTATTTCAACTAGCACAAGAACATAACCAACTTGCTCAGGTAGCAGAAGATTTAAGGGAAGTTAAGGTTGTTTTTAAAGAGAACAGAGAATTGCTAGCATTGCTTGATTCCCCAAAACTTTCTTTAGAGCGAAAAAAAGAGATCATTCGTGAATTATTTGGCGAAGCGAATCTATTTATAGTTAACACTTTGCAAGTGCTTATTGACAAAAAACGTATTAATGAAACGGTTGCAGTCGCAACTGAATTTGAAGTACTTTCAAACGATGCACTTGGTATTGCTAATGCTAAAGTATATTCAACACGTCCTTTATCTGATGAAGAAAGAGAAGCAATTTCTTCTGCATTTTCACTAAAAGTTGGGAAAAAATCGTTGCGTATTGAAAACATAATCGATCCTACTTTACTTGGTGGTATTCGTCTTCAAATTGGTAACAGAATTTTCGATAGTAGTGTTAGTGCGAAGTTAGACCGCTTGAAGAAACAACTAATTGGTTAATAATATAAGAAAGAGGTGACATACATGAGCATCAAAGCTGAAGAAATCAGTGTCCTGATTAAGAAACAGATTGAAAATTATCAATCTGAGATGAAAGTTAGCGACGTGGGTACAGTTATCCAAATTGGTGACGGTATTGCTCGAGCTCATGGTCTCGACAACGTCATGGCTGGAGAGTTAGTTGAATTCTCTACCGGTGTTATGGGTATGGCACAAAACTTAGAAGCTAATAACGTAGGTATCGTTATTCTAGGACCATATGCAGATATCAAAGAAGGCGATGAAGTACGTCGTACAGGCCGTATTATGGAAGTACCAGTAGGACCAGAATTGATTGGTCGTGTTGTCAACCCACTTGGTCAACCAGTGGATGGTTTGGGCCCAATCAATTCTACAAAATCTCGTCCAATTGAAAGCCCTGCACAAGGTGTTATGGCCCGTAAATCGGTTCATGAGCCATTACAAACAGGTATTAAAGCAATTGATGCGTTAGTTCCAATTGGTCGTGGTCAACGTGAGTTAATTATCGGTGACCGTCAAACAGGTAAAACTGCTGTTGCCATCGATACAATCTTAAACCAAGCCGACCAAGATATGATTTGTATTTACGTAGCAATCGGTCAAAAAGAATCGACAGTGCGTAACGTAGTTGAAACGCTTCGTAAAAATGGAGCACTAGAATACACAATCGTTGTTACAGCTTCAGCATCACAACCAGCTCCTCTATTGTTCTTGGCTCCATACACAGGTATTACAATGGCTGAAGAGTTTATGTTTGAAGGCAAACATGTATTGGTTGTTTATGATGATTTATCAAAACAAGCAGCTGCTTATCGTGAACTTTCATTATTACTTCGTCGTCCTCCAGGCCGTGAAGCATATCCAGGGGATGTTTTCTACTTACACAGTCGTTTATTAGAACGTGCTGCTAAGTTGAACGAATCACTTGGTGCAGGTTCGATTACAGCACTTCCATTTGTTGAAACACAAGCAGGAGATATTTCTGCATACATTCCAACAAACGTAATTTCGATTACAGATGGTCAGATTTTCTTACAATCGGATTTATTCTTTGCCGGTGTTCGACCAGCAATCAATGCGGGTCTTTCTGTATCACGTGTTGGTGGATCAGCTCAAATTAAAGCAATGAAAAAAGTTGCGGGTACGCTACGTCTTGACTTAGCTTCTTTCCGTGAACTTGAAGCATTTGCTCAATTCGGTTCTGACCTAGATAAAGCAACACAAGGAAAACTTAACCGTGGTGTACGTATAGTAGAAGTATTGAAACAAGACTTGAATAAACCAATCAAGGTTGAAAAACAAGTTATGATTCTTTACGCTCTAACACGTGGTCACTTAGACGATATTCCACTTCAAGACATTACTCGTTTTGAGAATGAATTCTACAGCTGGTTAGATTCAAACCACACTAATGTTTTAGATCACATCCGTACAACGAAAGATCTACCTGCTGAAGAAGACTTAGTAAATGCGATTTCAGCGTTTAAAAAGACATTTGCACAGTCAGAGTAATCTTTTGGGGTGAACAAAAAACAATAAGGTGGTGAAATACCAGTGGCATCATTACGCGACATAAAAAGCCGAATAACATCTACAAAGAAAACGAGCCAAATCACAAGAGCAATGCAAATGGTCTCGGCTTCTAAATTGAACCGTGCTGAATTGAATGCGAAATCATTCGTTCCGTATATGTCAAAAATTCAAGAAGTCGTAGTAGCAATAGCTTCAGGCACACAAAACACGGGACATCCAATGTTGACGTATCGTCCTGTTGCTAAAACTGCTTATCTTGTTATCACATCTGACCGTGGACTTGCGGGTGCATACAACAGTAATATTCTTCGTGCTGTATCAAATGCAATCCGTGAACGTCATACATCAAATGATCAATTTGTAATCTTTGCAGTTGGACGTATCGGTCGTGATTATTTCACGAAACGCGGTCTTACTGTCATTGAAAGCATGGTCGCTTTACCTGACCAACCGTCTTTTTCTGATATTAAGGAAATTGCACACAAAGCTGTTGGTATGTTCACGGAAGGTACGTATGATGAACTTTATATGTACTACAACCATTTTGTTAGCGCCGTTCAACTAGACGTTACTGAGAAAAAGGTGCTACCGTTAACTGATATCGCTAAATCAAGTGCAACTGCTTCATATGAATTCGAACCTTCAGCAGAAGGGATTCTGGAAGTGTTACTGCCAGAATATGCGGAAAGCTTGATTTACGGCGCTCTACTAGACGGAAAAGCAAGTGAACATGCTGCACGTATGACGGCAATGAAGAGTGCTACCGATAACGCTAGTGAATTGATTAGCTCATTAACATTACAATTTAACCGTGCACGTCAAGCTGCGATTACCCAAGAAATTACGGAAATCGTCGGCGGAGTAGCGGCTCTAGAATAGTAAGACAGGAGGGAACAAGTATGAACAAAGGACACGTTCTTCAAGTAATGGGTCCCGTTGTCGACGTAAAGTTTGATAATGGACACTTACCAGCAATATATAATGCTTTGACAGTTACAATTGAACGTCCCAATCAAGCTGTATCAACGTTAACTCTTGAAGTTGCGTTACACCTTGGGGATGACTCTGTCCGTACAGTTGCTATGTCATCTACAGATGGTTTGAAACGTGGCGAGGAAGTTATCGATACTGCTTCGGCAATCACCGTTCCGGTTGGTGACGTCACTTTAGGTCGTGTATTCAATGTACTTGGAGAAGTAATTGACTTAGGAGAAGAGATCCCAGCTGCAAATCGCCGTGATCCAATTCACCGCCTAGCACCAACTTTTGACCAACTTTCAACTGAAGTTGAGATTCTTGAAACAGGTATCAAAGTAGTAGACTTATTAGCTCCATACATTAAAGGTGGTAAAATTGGTCTATTCGGTGGTGCCGGTGTAGGTAAAACTGTTTTAATTCAAGAACTAATTAACAACCTTGCACAAGAGCACGGCGGTATTTCGGTATTCGCAGGTGTTGGAGAGCGAACTCGTGAGGGTAATGATTTATTCCATGAGATGAGCGAATCCGGTGTAATCAAGAAAACAGCAATGGTATTTGGTCAAATGAATGAGCCGCCTGGCGCACGTATGCGTGTTGCATTGACTGGTTTGACAATGGCTGAGTATTTCCGAGATGATCAGGGTGCAGATGTACTATTGTTCATTGATAATATTTTCCGTTTCACTCAAGCAGGTTCTGAGGTATCTGCCTTACTAGGTCGTATGCCATCAGCAGTTGGTTACCAACCAACACTAGCTACAGAAATGGGTCAATTGCAAGAGCGTATCACGTCAACTAACTTAGGTTCGGTAACGTCAATTCAAGCAATTTACGTTCCTGCAGATGACTACACGGATCCAGCTCCAGCAACAACATTTGCTCACTTAGACGCAACAACAAACTTAGAGCGTAAGTTATCTGAAATGGGTATTTACCCAGCAGTAGATCCTTTGGCATCAACTTCACGTGCATTAACACCTGAAATTGTTGGACAAGAGCACTACGATTTAGCACGCCAAGTTCAAGTAACTCTTCAACGCTACAAAGAACTTCAAGATATCATTGCGATTCTTGGAATGGATGAGTTATCTGATGAAGACAAGCAAACAGTTAATCGTGCACGTCGTATTCAGTTCTACTTATCACAAAATTTCCATGTAGCAGAACAATTCACAGGTCAAAAAGGTTCGTATGTACCAGTTAAAGAAACAGTTCAAGGATTCAAACAAATTCTTGAAGGCAAATACGACCATTTACCTGAAGACGCGTTCCGTTTAGTTGGACGTATTGAAGAAGTTATTGAAAAAGCTAAAAAAATGGGCGTTGAAGTTTAATTACAGGGACCAGGAGGGGAAAAAATGAAGACCATCAAAGTCAATATTGTCACTCCCGACGGCCCGGTATACGATTCCGAAGTCAACTTGATTATAGCCAACACAACATCTGGTGAAATCGGTGTGTTACCTGGTCACATTCCAATGGTTGCGCCACTTAGAGTGGGTGCTATTCAATTGAAAACTGATGGACAACAAGAACTAATCGCAGTAAGCGGTGGTTTTCTAGAAGTCCGTCCAGACCAAGTATCAATCTTAGCTCAAGCGGCTGAAGTCTCTTCAACCATCGATTTAAATCGTGCTAAAGAATCAGTGAAACGTGCTGAAGAACGTCTAAACTTATCAAAAAAGGACGACGTTGACCTAAAGCGAGCAGAACTTTCTTTAAAACGAGCAATGAATCGTATTAACGTTTATGAGGGAAACATCTAGATAAAATTGTCGAGTCAAAGAGAATTATCTCTTTGGCTCGTTTTTTAATTAGAAATAACCTTTAGATAATTTTCCGGAAAATAAAACCTGGAAATTAATACTTTAACACTATGAAGATTTTAATACTTTAGTAAAATATGTATATGACGTCACCAGTATTAAATGATACAATAATAAACATTGGTGATATTTTAAACGGTGTTGGATGTAGCTATAAATCCTTTTTAATTTATACCTACATCTGTCACTGTTTTGAAAAACTTGATAGAATAGAATTTACTAATATACAAAAGCTAGTTAAAGATTGTTTTAATTTTACTAATGAAAGGAACCGATAGTATGTTTAATGAATTCGGTCAACAAGCGGTTCTCGGGATTTTATCACACACTTTCTTTATTGGAATTACATTCTATGCACTACGTGCAGTTATGTTAGAGAAAATCGTCAAAATCCAACGTGTTTTTCAAGTGCAATTATTATATATTTTACTAAGTGTTGCGATTGGTTCTTCAGTTTCAAACTTTTTCTTATCAATGTCTAACTGGTCAAGACAACTACCATTTCTTTTTTAAATAGCTAGCTATCTATTTATTTAGGTGTTATTGCCCGGGAAATAATATGTCGAAGAATGTTTTAAACTATTATAATTGGGAACACAGTAGTATACAGTTCGTTTTATAATAGTTTTAAATAGTTTCGACTAGTTTCAAATAGACCCACACAAAGGATTAGATAACAACGTATGATATAAGAAAAACCAATTTTTATTTATCTAAAACGAGGGAATAGGCACTTGTGTAATACACAAAATAACTGTACCAGAAAACTGTTTTTCATCCCTAACAACTAACATCAAACGGTTGAAATGACATATATAGAAAAACAATTATAGATAACATGGAGGGTCAATCTATTGGATAAAATTATTGTAAAAGGCGGTCGCAAATTAACGGGGAAAGTGCGTGTAGAGGGTGCGAAAAATGCTGTATTACCTGTTCTAGCAGGAGCTCTTTTAGCATCAAAAGGAAAAAACATTATTCGTGACGTAGCTAATTTAGCAGACGTTTACACGATTAATGAAGTCTTGAAGAGCCTAGGCGCTTCAGTTGAATACTTTCCTAAAAGAAACGAAGTCATCATCGATTCATCCGGAACTTTGTCTAATGAAGCTCAATTTGAATACGTACGAAAAATGCGTGCATCTATCCTAGTTATGGGACCGATTTTAGCACGTAATGGATTTGCACGAATTGCACTTCCTGGTGGTTGTGCAATTGGATCACGACCTATCGATCAACACTTAAAAGGTTTCGAAGCGATGGGAGCAGAAATTTCATTCGGTCATGGATTTGTAGAAGCTAAAACGAATGGACGATTAAAAGGTGCTAAAATTTATTTGGATTATCCAAGTGTAGGAGCTACTGAAAACATCATGTCAGCTGCTGCGTTAGCAGAAGGAACAACAATTCTTGAAAATGCAGCAAAAGAACCTGAAATTGTAGATTTAGCGAACTTCATTAATGAAATGGGTGGACGGATCATTGGTGCTGGGACAGATACAATTCGTATCGAGGGTGTTTATGAACTTGAAGGTACAGTTCACCACATAATACCCGACCGTATTGAAGCTGGTACATTTATGGTTGCTGCAGCTATCACAAGAGGCGATGTAATCATTGAGAACGCAATTCCTGAACATATGACTGCACTAATTGCGAAGATGAAGGAAATGGGAGTTCAAATTACTGAAGAGGAAGATGGACTTCGTGTTCGTGGAACCTCATCTTTAAAATCAGTTGATATCAAAACAATGCCGCATCCAGGCTTCCCTACTGATATGCAATCTCAAATAATGGCCCTAATGCTAACCGCAAAAGGAACAGGCGTACTCACTGAAACAGTATTTGAAAATCGATTTATGCATGTAGAAGAATTTCGTCGAATGAACGGTAAAATTAAGATTGATGGACGTTCCGTAATCATGCAAGGACCATCTGACCTACAAGGCGCTGAGGTGGCCTCAACTGACCTGCGTGCAGCTGCAGCCCTAATCCTAGCTGGATTGGCTTCAGAAGGCATAACACGTGTAACTGAGATCTACCACTTAGATCGCGGTTATGTGGACTTTCACTTGAAATTAGCAGGCCTTGGCGCAGACATAGAACGTGTTTCTTCTCAATCATCAGATGAGAAAATAATGCAAACGGTTTAATTTATTTATTGCCTATATCATCATATACCAAAAAGCGACATCTTATACCAAGATGTCGCTTTTTTTTTCGTTGTATTTTTACACCTTTGCTATGTTGATTGACAAAGGAATTTCGATAATTATTCTAACTTACAAGATATGCGCCTCCAACTGAACTGGGCAAAGATAAGAAATCGTCTGTTTAATATTAGTATCTTCTCTAAATTATAATTAAATACCTTGAAATAGATTTAGAGTTTATGCTATTGAGAAAAGCACAATATAAAAAGAAGTGATATTACCTATAAACTTTCTGAGTGAGCGAAAACAAGGATTGAGTGAGAGAAAAGTAGTATTAAGTGAGCGAAAACAGCAGTTGATGAGTGAGCGGAAACAGGTAAAGAGTGAGCGAAAACTAATTTAAGTAGAATTATGAGTTCAGCTAGCAAAAGTTTCGAGTAAGGTAGTCCATTTTGGAAAATATTTAAACAATTTAACAAGAATATCTCACTAAAATAACTGAGTGGACGAAAAACAGTTGTGAGTGGACGAAAAGTGCTGATGAGTGGACGGAAAACACTGATGAGTGGACGGAATCAGTCGATGAGTGGATGAAAAACATCAATGAGTGGACGAAAACTAGGTTTCGAGTAAGGTAGTCCATTATGGAAAATATTTTAACAATTTAACAAGAATATCTCACTTAAATAGCTGAGTGGACGAAAAACAGTTGTGAGTGGACGAAAAGTGCTGATGAGTGGACGGAAAACACCGATGAGTGGACGGAAACAGTCGATGAGTGGACGGAAACACCGATGAGTGGATGAAAAACATCAATGAGTGGACGAAAACTAATCTAAGAAAAATCGATGTTACATGATTAGTTTAGTGTCGGGTTTTATGCTATGGGAAGACTGGGTTTCGAGTAAATTAATTCGTTGGAAATCTAAGTACGTGTTAACGAGATAAAAGCTAAACGTGAATAATATCTTTTTTAGTTCAAGAATTAATATCTATGTTCGAAATAAATAAATCAACGTTAAACATTAACTAGAGTCATCCCTAGTGATTTATTAATAAATAAGTGGCGGTTGATAAAAACTTAAGTAACACTACTTTAAATAATACCAATATCAACATTATAACTTTTCATATATAGCGGATCTTGGACATATATTCTTTGCATGAGATACTTAGTTATAGTAATCGCATGTCTCTGTTTATTCCTACTGCCACTGGAGATAATAAAAAAAATCCCACCAAAAGCTATTGAGTCAACTCCTGTAAACTCTAGCGCTTGTCCACCAGTTATGATTAGCGTAGAAGGTCTTGATAAGCCACTTGAGTTAGAACAATACATTATGGGTGTGGTTCAAGCGGAAATGCCCTCTACCTTCAATATAGAGGCTCTCAAAGCACAAGCTATTGCAGCTCGTACATTTGCCCTAAAGACAACAAACTTCGGAGCAACTTCTATTAAACCTACTATCTCACATCAGGCGTTCATTTCTCCATCCGAACGCAAACCTCCACCAAATATCACACAAGCAGTTACTGAAACAACCTCACAAATACTCACTTATGACAACGAACTCATTACTGCAATGTTCTTCTCAACAAGTAATGGCAAGACCGAAAGCGCACAAGGCTATAGTGGAAATGAAATCCCTTATTTGATTTCAACGGATAGCGTAGGGGATACATTATCACCTAAGTTTAGCCAGAAAAAAATATTTACACTTAAGGAATGGAACGATGCATTTGGTTTCTCTTGGACAGATGATCATTTCAAAGCATTAGTGTTAAAACCAAATGAATCACAAAGAATCGAAAAAATGAGCACAATCAAACGTGATTGGACAGGCCGTGAAATTAGAGAAATTTTAGGATTACCATCAACTGACTTTGAAATAAACGCATCCAATCCTAATTTAATTACCGTATCAACGAAAGGATATGGTCACGGGGTAGGGATGAGTCAATACGGTGCCAACGCAATGGCGGAGCAAGAAAGTAACGCAGAAGCTATTTTAAACCACTATTATCCAAAAACAAAAATAAAAAATTTGCAATCTATTCAAGTTGGATGTTTAAAACCTTAAATCGCTGACAACACTAGCGAATAGAGGTGATGAATATGCGAGAGGAAAAATCTAAAAATCCTTCTCTATCAAATGAAAAAAGTAAAAAAAGAACATGGCTTTGGCCGGCAATTTACGTTGGATTTTCGTTATTATTTGTCGGTATGATTTGGGGCTATAATGCTTTTATCGGTGATGACGCTGAAGTTGCAAAAGGACCAGTAGTGACTGATGAAAATAACCAAGTTGCTGTTACAGCTCAAAACCAAAACATGAAGTTCCCATTTGATGAAGCAATGCTTGACCAAATGACAGTATTACAAGATTTTTATGACACTGAAGCCACTGAAGAAACACAAGAGAACTCCCTATTAGTATTCAATCAAACGTATGAAACCAATAATGGTGTATCGATTTCGATTGATGGTTTACCATTTGAAGTATCTGCTGTAATGGGTGGAACTGTTAAAGAAGTAAATTTAGATCCTTTTCTTGGTGACGAAATTGTTCTTGAACATGAAAATGGACTTATAACACGTTACCGTTCAGTAAGTGAAATTTTAGTTCAGACTGGTGATGTTGTTAAACAGGGACAGGCGATGGCTACTGCTACTGAAAATGACTTTAACCCAACAGCAGGTATTCATTTGCAATTCGAAGTGTTTGAAAAAGGTGAAGCTGTAAACCCACGTAACTATTTAGCGTTCTAATTTCAAGATTTAAGGCATAAGTTAAAGGAAACGTTCGGTACGGAAGGATGCGGTCTTGCACGAACAGATCCGGAAACGATGCCTAGAGCTTGGTGAATTAGTGCAGGAAACGGGTTTGACGGTACGCGCGGTTGCTAAAAAATCGGGCTACTCGAAAAGCACGGTGCACAAAGATTTAACAGAACGTTTAACACTAGTGAATGATGCACTGGCCAAAGAAGTAAGTCAAATTCTTGCTTATCATAAGTCAATCCGACATATCCGGGGTGGCGAAGCAACGAAACAGATGTGGAAGCAAAAAGAAGAAAACACTGAAAAAACACCATGACGATACATGTCATGGCGTTTTTTCGTTTATAAAATTTGATGTAATAAAACCCTAACTATGATAGAATTGTCAGTTAGTAGAGACAATATAAAAGCACGACTAAAATAAAATAAAACCGGCAATGCAGGAGGGAGTCTAAGGTTAATGTTTGCTAAAGATATTGGGATAGATCTAGGCACTGCAAATGTATTAATACACGTTAAAGGTAAAGGAATTGTATTAAACGAGCCTTCAGTTGTAGCTGTAGACCGCAAAACTAGAAAAGTATTAGCGGTAGGGGAAGAAGCACGGCAAATGGTGGGGAGAACTCCTTGGAATATTGAAGTGATACAACCACTTAAAGACGGTGTTATCGCTGATTTTGATGTAACAGAGTTAATGCTAAAATACTTTATCGATAAATTGAAAGTCAAAGGCTTTTTTTCAAAACCACGTATTTTAATATGTTGCCCAACAAACATTACCACTGTAGAACAAAAAGTGATTCGTGAAGCAGCTGAAAAGTCTGGTGGCAAAAAAGTTTACTTAGAAGAAGAACCGAAAGTAGCAGCAATTGGAGCGGGTATGGACATATTCCAACCAAGTGGCAATATGATTATTGACATTGGCGGAGGTACAACAGATATTGCGGTTCTATCAATGGGGGATATTGTAACGTCTGTGTCAATTAAAGTTGCAGGAGATGTGTTTGATAATGACATTCTACAATACATAAAACGCGAACATAAACTATTAATTGGTGAACGAACATCAGAAGAGATTAAGATGAAAATCGGTTCAGTATTCATAGGTGCACGTAATGAGGAAATGGAGATAAGTGGCCGAAATATGGTATCAGGTCTTCCTCTTACCATTACGATTAATTCTTCTGAAATCGAAAAATGTTTACGTGAATCTATTTCTATGATCGTTCTAGCTGCAAAAAATGTTTTAGAGAAAACACCGCCAGAACTATCGGCTGATATTATTGACCGTGGTGTTACTTTAACAGGCGGTGGCGCTCTAATGCACGGAATGGATATGTTGCTGGCTGAAGAACTGAAAGTACCGGTATTAATTGCTGAAAATCCAATGAGTTGTGTTGCTATTGGTACAGGTATTATGCTAGATAACTTAAGCAGAGGGCATAACTAGACTTATATGTATGGAAAGAATTAAGAAACCTTTTATGACTTAATGTTAAAAAACCTATACGACTAAAATTACTTTTAGTAGTACAAGCATCAACATTTGAAACAATTCATGATGATAAGGAGAACCGGGAATGAAGAATGATGTGAAAGATGAACAGCATATGGATAATACGACACCTCCAACTAATCGGAAACAGCATAAAGCTGAAAAAGCCGAAGTTAAGGCCAAGAAAACTTGGTGGGTACAAATTCGTTTATTCCCGATTTGGCTTCGTATCATTCTGATAACAGCCTTAATTGTTGGTGCGATTGCAGCAGGTTTAATGATTGGCTATGGCTATATTGGGGATGGAACACCTAAAGATATTTTGAAATTAGAACCATGGCAGCACATTATTGATATTTATACAGGTAAAGAATAGTAATTCAATCTTTTTATTTAGACTTGGAGGATATATTTATGGAATTATCAGCACAACAAATTCAAGCAATCTTACCTCATCGGTATCCATTCTTGCTCGTTGATCGTATCACGGAAATTGAAGATGGTAAACGAGCAGTTGGCATAAAAAACGTCTCAATTAATGAAAATTATTTCAATGGACATTTTCCAGGATATCCAGTAATGCCGGGTGTGTTAATTATCGAAGCATTAGCGCAAGTAGGTGGGGTAGCGTTATTAAATAAAGAAGAGAATAAAGGTCGTCTAGCCTTTTTAACAGGAGTCGATAATTGCCGTTTCAAACGTCAAGTAGTGCCTGGCGATCAGCTACGGTTAGAAGTTGAATTTGTTAAACTACGCGGAGCAATGGGAAAAGGACATGCAGTAGCCACAGTTAACGGTGAAATTGCTTGTGAAACTGATATTTTATTTGCACTTGGTCCAGTTCCAGAGAAAACGGAATAATTTATATAATGCCTTTCAATTTATATCTTATACTTTAGGGCATAATAACGAAACCGGATGTTTAGTTGAGTCCATTTCAACTCCTCAATTAGATAATAAATACGAATAATTAATTGTTATCCGTTAATTTCAGAAAAGTATCGTTTGATTGTAGCGCAGAGGAGATTGAAGCCGTGCCCCAAGGAAAGCGTCCGCATGGAGCGGAAATCAACTTTGTTCAAAAATAAATACACATTATGATTATGGATGTAAAAATGAATCATCATACATGTAAATATTTTAAACGAAAAACAAAACACATAGTCGGATAGTTCTTTTCTTCTCGGGTAACCTATAGTAAATCACACTTTGTGTGGTGAACTATTGCTGAAAGGAGGGAACTTTTTAATGTGGAAAAAGCCAACTGTAGTATTTGGTCTAAGTGCTCTGCTATTGGGTGGATGTAACTTTAACGACGATATGCCGGGTGTAGATGAAACCCCTATGAATGATGTACGTGAAAACACTAATGAAACCCCAATGGAAGATACAAACAATACAAATCCATTGGATGATGCAGGTCAAAATAATGACGCCGACTTGTTGCCTGAAAATGGTAACGGTAACGGAACTGGAAACGGTAATGGTACTGATGACACAATGCGTGACCGTGATACAACTGATGACGAGATTCTAGAAGATGTACGTAAAGACGACATGAATCGATAAATAATTGAAAAATCCTTCCCAGTAAGCCTACAGAAGAAGCTAATCACCGCTATGGTGATTAGCTTTTTTTCTAAAATACATGTGTTGAGTCAAATAATATTATTATTTAGTTAAATTTAGGTCTTCAAATTACACACTTGTAAAGCCGACGCTAGTCGAGTCGCTACATCTTCTCCCAACAGCAACGAAACGAAAAAACTATTTGTCACACTTTGGATTAGAGACTTCGTTTTAGAGATATCAACAAACTATTCTTGAAAACAAAAAAGCTCCTTCTCTCAATTTATTTGAGAAAAGGAGCTTTTTTATCAACTGTTAAAGTATCTAAGTAAAAAGATTAAACATTTAATTGAGGTCGCATGCGCATATCGTCTTCAAATCGCGTTATAAGCTCTTCGCCTGATAATCCATTTGCGATAAGTTGTGATAGCAGTTGTTCAGCATATTTTCGACGTACTCGTTTTAACGTCCCCTTAAACAATACAGAAACATAATCCCCAATTTCTTTGACAGCATAAACAGCTACTTCAAAATTTGCGGGTTCATTTTCTGGATACGAAATAACGGCTTTAATTTCCATCAATTCACCAGAAATCTTATATTGTTCAAAAAATATACTATCTTTCTTATCCACATACATCTCTAAAATCCAAGAACGGTGGCTGTTTTCTTGGTTAATAATGATGCCATCTATGAGTGGAATTGAAATTGTTTGGTCCCCTTGAACTAGTGCCATGGATATTAATTTAAAGGTTTTCAATAAGCTCACAGCCTTTCAGGTAACTCTAATTCTTCTTATTATATCACAATCCTTAAAAATTTTAGAAAAATAGGCAAATTTACAATTTGCCTATCATGATCAATCCTTACAGACATATAGAATCATAAGAATTTTTAAAGAATAATGCATTCTCAAAATTGAATTTTCACCTGCATTAAAACCCTCAAAAAGAATTTTTGCGACTTTGCAAACAATTTAATTGTCTATATACAATGAATTCATGAGGTAGGGAGGAGGTGAATAAATGAATCAAGTTGGGATGATTGGACGTTTGACAAAAGATCCAGTTTTAAAGCATTTATCAGAAGGTAGAGTGCAAGCAAGTTTCGTATTAGCAGTTCAACGTACCTACAAGAATGCAAAAGGTGAAGATGCAGATTTCGTACTTTGTACGGTCTGGGGGAAACTCGCTGAACACACTGTCAAATTTTGTGGGAAGGGATCTCTCGTTGGAATAAGTGGACACATCCATTCAAGGTCCTATCAAAAAGAAGATGGTATTCGTGTTTTTGTAACAGAAGTAATAGTTGATGAAGTTCAATTTTTACAAACAAAACCCAAATCAGGAGATTCTTCAGATTTTTTGCTAGTGGAAAAAGAGTCACAAGCAAAAGAAGACTTCGTTTTCACAGACGAAGAGCTTAAGGGTTTGCCAGTTTAAATGATTAGTGAACTTAGTGGTAGACCGCACCGCATTTAAGTTACCTAAGTTTTTAATTCCAATAGAAAGGAATTCACCCATATGAACGCTTCACCCAATCACATCATTCAAATGGAATTACATATGGAACAACTAATTCGTATGATTGCAAACTTGAATGAACGTATCCGAGTACTTGAACACAAACATACAGAAACTATTTTAAGAGTAGTGGCTAAATAAGGGTTATTTGATTGACAAGAGAGGAAACTGGCCGCGTGAAGCACGGCCAGTCTTGTACATAGATTAATAATTAAACCAATTTTATTTATCCTATGATTTGAAAGACCAAGATTGAAGCAAGTGATTATCATGTTAAATAACTCAATACTATATGTTCGTGTGTGCGAACAATAAAATACTCCGTTAAGCTAAGTTCGTATTTTCCTTAACAGGCACTATGAGTAAAATAAGAAAAACCGGGCAAAGGACGCCTGGTCCTTTTAAGAAGGGTGACCATAGAAACCCGTTAATTTCCGCTATGGTGGACGCTTTTCGCGGGCATGGCTTCAGTCTCCTCGTCACTGCGTTCCTGCGGGGCCTTCAGCTCATGCTTTTCCCGCCGAAGTCGCCACCTGCGCTTCAATCAACTAGTGTGAATTTTTCCATCATTTCAACGAATTCAATTTTTAGTGACAATCATTGGAATCGTGAGCGATACAAAGCTAGCAGGAATACTTCTTCTACGCTATTTCTAAAAAGAGAAAGACTTGTTCAAAAATACCAGAATTTCAGTGTTCAGATGCAAACCACTGAATTTTTCTATTATTTAAAGTCCAGTGACTTTCTGCACTCCCTTCTTTTTAAGTTGTGTTTTCTAATATGATCAATTCGAAATCAGCGGTATCTTGTAAGAAAAACCGGGCAAAGTACGCTTAATCCTATAAAGTAATTACGCAACCCGGCATTAGAATCGGGTATCGCGATATTGTTATAAGACACAATCTTGTTAAATTTAAGAAATAAACGAATTAACGAGAGTCACATCAAAGAAATTCCGTTTTAGCATGTTAGTGTCTATATCTTAGAAACACCATGAACATCAATTTCAAGGTACCCTAAATTTATATACTTTCTTAGCTAACGTACCAGAATTTCAGTGTTCATGATGCAAACCACTGAATTTTTCCTTTAATTAAAGTACTAGAGACTTTCTGGACTTAAAAAGTATATACTCTCTTCTTTTTAAGTTATCTTTTTCACTTGTGATCAATTCGAAAACATTACTTGATTGAAGCGGAAGGCGGCGACTCCTACGGGATTAGCGGG
>NZ_ALJG01000297.1 GCF_000286315.1 Paenisporosarcina sp. TG20
GTTCCATTGTGCTCCTGCGGTTACTCGTCGCACCTGCGCTTCAATTAACTAGTGTGTATTTATCCATCATTGCAACGAATTCTATTTTTAGTGACAATCATTTGCATCGTGAGCGATACAAAGGTAGCAGGAATACTTCTTCTACACTATTTGCTCAAAATACCAGAATTTCAGTGTTTATCATGCAAACCACTGCACTTTTCCATTATTTAAAGTACCAGTGACTTTCTGTACTTAAAAAGCATATACTCCCTTCTTTTTAAGTTGTATTTTCATTTGTGATCAATTCGAAAACATTTACTTGATTTAAGCGGAAGGCGGCGACTCCTACGGGACTAGTGGGACAGGTGAGACACCCGCAGTGGAGCACCAATGGAACAAAGGCTACGGACGCCACATCATGTGGCAACGCCTTCGTGACCAACATCCTGTTGGCCCGAGGAGGCTCGCCGCCCGCCCCGTGGAAAGCGTCCGCCTGGAGCGCAAATCAGCGGTATCATACTAGAACCTACTCCTTAAAATACCGGGAATACTGGATTCATGGCTCACTAAATTTATATAGTTTCTTATCTTTCAAGAAAAGAGCCGCATCTCTGCGACTCTTCACAACCCTGTAATAGCCCCAAATACTAAAGCCAACGCGATGACAAAAGCAGGATGCAACTTTACTTTTTCCAATAAAATATAACTTGCCACCATTATAATGACTGTGTAGCTTATGCCAACACCTTCTACCGATTCTATTCCAAATCGAATCGTCATAAACCCAAGTAGAATAGCTATGACCGGTCTAATGAGTTTCGTTAAGTTTTTCACTTCTGGTTCGTCTTTGTACTTCATTAATATGACCATCATACCGATCATTAGGATTAAAGATGGAGCAACAGTTGCAAATAGAGCAACGATCGACCCTACTATACCCGCTTCTGCGTAGCCAATATATCCAGCCATTTTTGTTGCAATGGGACCAGGCAATGAATTTCCAATCGCGACTATCTCACTAAATTCTTGTGTAGTCAACCATTCATATTTCCCTACTACTTCATGTTCAACTAAAGGAATGGAAGCAGGTCCTCCACCATAACCTAAAATCCCTGGAATAAAGAAAGCTAAAAATAAATGCCAGTAAAGAATCATTCTTTTTTCCTCCTTTTTAAAAGAGGCGAGAAGACTACTAAGATACAGCCCAAAATAACAAATGCCGGATGAATATGCAAAGCTTCTATTAGAATGCCTGATAGAGTCAACAATAAGATAGCACGCATCCACCCAAGTGTTTCACCTGATTTCTTAATGAAATCCCATGTTAATACAGCGAGCATGACGGCAACAACCGGAACAACAGATGCCGACATATGTTGCACCCAGGGAATGTCTTTATATGTTTGTAGCAGTCCTAGAAAAACTATCATTAACACTACGGTCGGAATGACAGAGGCAAACAGTGCATTTATACATCCCCATATCCCAGCTACCCGATAGCCAACATATCCTGCCATTTTTGTGCCAATAGGACCAGGCAATGTATTTGCAAGCGCGAGCGTGTCGCCAAATTCATCATCAGTCATCCATTCATATTTTTTAACGACTTCTTGACGGACTAAAGGAATTGAGGATGGTCCTCCTCCAAACCCAAGCATGCCAATTCGAAAAAAAGCGAGCCCAATATTGCGGTGAAGAACTAGACCGGGACGTTCGGTGATGTTCTTCGACCCTTTATCCTCTACCAAGCTGCGATGGTTCCATCCGTTCGGGATTCCGTACCACCTTGTAATACACCCGTATCAGGGTTTCGCCAAATGATTTGGCCACGTCCAAAGCTACCACCATCTGATGTCACATGGATATCATGGCCTTTTCTAATCAAGCTCTGTACCAAGTAGTTCGGAAACTCGGGCTCTACATAGACAGTTTTCCCTTTCATCCACTGCCAACGAGGCATATCCAAGGTTGCTTGCGGATTTAATAAAAAGTCCACTGTATTCGTTACCACTTGGAAGTGTCCTTGGGGTTGCATATAACCACCCATTACACCGAAAGGTCCAACCGCTTGCCCATCTTTGGTTAGAAATCCTGGAATGATCGTATGATACGTTCTCTTCCCTGGTTTCAATACATTTGGATGAGCTTCATCTAACGAAAAGTCATGCCCTCTGTTTTGCAAACCAATTCCGGTGCCTGGGACCACGATACCTGAACCAAAGCCCATATAGTTACTTTGAATATATGAAATCATATTGCCTTCATCATCAGCTGCAGCTAAATAAACCGTGCCGCCTTTCGGAAGTTCATACGGCTCCGGATTGCTTGCGGTATCACTGATTGTTCCAGCTCGTTCTTTCGCATATTCTTGTGAAAGTAGGTGCTCTACACTTACAGGCATTTCATCTGGTTCTGTAATGAACGCTTGGCCGTCGGTAAATGCTAGTTTCATTGCTTCAATCTGTTGATGGAATGTATCAGCATTTTGCCAAGCAGGTTTATCTAGTTGCTGAAAGACATTTAACGCCATTTGGGCGACCATCCCTTGACCATTTGGCGGGATTTCCCACACCTCATAGCCACGATAATTCGAAGAAATTGGTTCAACCCATTGTGGTTTATATGAAGCTAAATCTTCTTTCGATAAGTAACCGTCATGCTTCTTAAAGAAAGCATCAATTTTGTCTGCGATTTCACCTTCGTAAAAATCACGACCATTTGTTTCGCCAATAGCTCTTAACGTCTTTGCATGACCCGGAGATGACCATACTTCACCAATTTCAGGTGCTCGACCATTTGGTGCAAATGTTTCAAACCAAGATGCGAACTCCTCAGTTGTAAAGGTTTCTTTATATTTCTTATATGCAGCTTTCCAATACTTACCGAGGATCGGTGTTAAAGGATAGCCTTCTTCTGCGTAGCGAATAGCCGGAACGAGCACATCTTTTAAAGGGAGCTTTCCGAATTTCTCTGAGAGCTCTGCCCATGCTGCCGGTACACCTGGTACTGTCACAGGAATCACACCGAATACTGGCATTTTTTCATGACCTTTTTTACGTATTGCTTCAGCAGAAATAGATTGCGGTGCTGGACCCGAAGCGTTGAGTCCATGTAGCTTATCTTTTGTCCATACAAGGGCAAATGCATCGCCACCAATTCCATTTGAGGTTGGTTCAACAACTGTCAATGCAGCTGCCGTCGCAATAGCTGCATCAATTGCATTGCCACCTTTCTGCAAGATTTCAAGACCTGCTTGTGCGGCAAGTGGTTGCGATGTTGCGACCATGCCCTTCTTCGCGAAAACCGTATGACGCTTCGCTGCAAATGGGTGGTTTAAGTAATCCATGATGATCCCCCTATATTTGTTTGAATTATTATATTTTGGTGCCTACATAATGACATGCAGCAAAATGACCCGGTTCAATTTCTTGCCAATCTGGTTTATTGATCTTACAAATATCTTGTGCAATCGGACATCGTGTATGAAACGGACAACCGCTTGGAGGGTCTGCTGGATTTGGCAAATCACCTTGCAGTCGGATACGATTTGTGTTTTTTTGAACAGATGGTCGTGGTATTGCCGATAACAAAGCTTGTGTATAGGGATGTAATGGATTTGCAAAAACTCCTTTTACCGTCCCTAATTCCACTGTGTTGCCTAAGTACATAACAAGCACACGATCACAGAAGTAACGGATAACGCCTAAGTCATGTGAAATGAACAAATAGGATAACTGATACTTCTCTTGTAAGGTCTTCAATAATTTTAACACTTGTGCTTGCACAGATACATCTAAAGCTGAAACGGCTTCATCACAAATAACAAAAGATGGGTTTAAAGCAATCGCACGTGCAATGCCGATTCGTTGCCGTTGCCCACCACTAAATTCATGTGGATAGCGCTCAAAATGCTCTTCTTTTAAGCCGACTTCGTTTAATAAATCTATTACACTCGAACGTTTTTCTTTAGCTGACATATTAGTATGCATCGTAAATACTTCTTCTAGAGCATGCCCAATTCGTTGACGTGGATTTAGAGAAGCATATGGATCTTGAAAGATCATCTGCATTTCTTTTACAAACTTTAACTTTTCTTTTCGTTTCAAATCTTGAATTTCTTCATTACGAAAATGGATTTTTCCTTCTGTTAATTCCTCAAGACCTAATATAGCACGACCAAGTGTTGATTTCCCACAACCCGATTCGCCCACTACTCCTAAACTTTCACCTTCAAATAACTGAAGGGACACGTCTTCGACGGCTTTTACGTGTCCTTGAACTCGTTTTAAAATGCCACCTTTAATAGGAAAATACTTTTTTACACCTTTTAACTCGAGGAGTATTTTTTGATCAGATTTGGTTGACAAGGTGACCATGTTTTTCCTCCTCCACTTCTTCATGTAACCAACAACTCACGATATGCCCTTCTTTTGTTGAAAACTCAGGTGGTGCGATTTCACGACATTTATCCGTTGCAAATTTACATCGCGGATGAAAACGACATCCTTGAATTTGTTCATGCAAACTTGGTAGGGACCCTGGAATTGGTTCTAGTTCGAAGTCCGGGTCATCTATGTTTGGCACTGAATTTAGTAAGCCAATTGTGTATGGATGTTTTGGGTTGTTAAATATTTCGGTTACAGTGCCTTCTTCTACTTTTTTTCCTGCATACATAACCATTACGCGATCTGCCACTTCAGCTACAACACCCATATCATGTGTAATCATCATGACGCCCATATTCAACTTTTCTTTGAGCTCATTAATCAAATCTAATATCTGTGCCTGAATTGTTACATCTAAGGCTGTTGTTGGTTCATCCGCAATAAGGAGGCCTGGATTGCAGGCCAGAGCCATTGCAATCATGACACGTTGTCTCATCCCACCACTTAGTTCGTGTGAATATTGTTTCATTCTTTTTTCAGGATATGGGATTCCCACTTGCTTTAATAATTCAATCCCCTGTATCGTAGCAACCTTTTTACTTATCTTTTTGTGTAGCATGAGCGGTTCTCGCAATTGGAATCCTACCGTTAAGACCGGATTTAACGCGGTCATTGGTTCTTGGAATATCATTGAAATTTTGGTGCCACGCATTTTTCTCATTTGTTCATATGGTAAGTTGTGAATCGCTTTACCTTCGTATTTCACTTCCCCGCTAGCAATTCTCCCATTACTAGGTAGTAAACCAATGACAGAAAGGGAGGTAATACTTTTCCCACATCCCGATTCCCCTACGATACATAATGTCTCCCCTTTATTAATTGAAAAGGAGACACCCCGAACAGCTTGCACTTTTCCTTCTGCTGTTCGGAACTCAGTTACTAAATTATTCACTTCTAATAATGTCTCCTGCATGATTTACCCTACTCTCCAGTAACGTCTTTCAAACTCCATTTACCGTTCGGAGCTAATATAAGGCCAGAGTATGCTTTATCCATTGCTGCTGTCACGATACCGTGATACATAACGACTGCTGCATTATCTTTAATCATCATTTGGTTCGCTTGATTAAGAATAACTTTACGTTCTTCTTGATCAATTGTTGTACGAGATTGTACAACTAGCTCATCAAATTCAGGATTATTATATTGTCCACGATTTGATGATCCAATATTATCACTATGGAAGTTTGGATATAGCAATTCGGAGCCGTCACCTGTTACGTTTGACCAGCTTAGGAATGTGATGTCATAATCCCCTGCTCGTGCTGTATCTAAAAATGTTGCCCACTCCATTGACTCAATATCAACCTTGAATCCAGCTTCTGTTAACTGAGCTTGAACAATTTCTGCCATTAAAACAAAATTGGCGCGATTGGCTGTTAATAATTTAATTGGTTTGTCAGCATACCCATTTTTCTGAACTAAAGCTTTTGCTGCTTCTAAATCATAAGGAGTTCCTGCATTGTCAGCAGATGCATCATAACCAAATACCTCCGGTCCAATAACACTATCACTGCGAACACCTAATCCGTTTAATTTTGATACAAATGCATCGCGGTCAATTGCAGCCGCAACAGCTTCACGGAACTCTGGATCTTGATTCATCTCTTTTGAATGGTTAAATGTTAAGTAATAAACAGGAGTTCCTTCTTTTTTCTCAATATTAATGTTATCCATTGCTTCAAGACGCTCAATTTGTTCTGTCGGTAAATTATCTATAAATTGGACCTCTCCCGTTTGGAGCATTGAAATAGCTGTAGAAATTTCAGGAACTACTTTTAAAATTACCTTCTTAAGTGCAGGTGCTCCATCCCAATATTCTTCGTTTGCTTCTAATTCAACTCGATCACCAGGCGTCCAGCTAACAAATTTAAATGGACCTGTTCCTACTGGATTACTCATTAAATCTAGTTCCTTGTCCGCTGTTGGGCTAACAATTGCAGCATTTGAATGTGATAATGCAGCTAAAAATGCACCGTATGGATATTTCGTTTTAATTTCCACTGTATTCTCATCAATTACCGTAATCGTATCTACTGGCTCAAGTAACGATGCACGTGGTGCAGCTGTTGCTGGATCACGTAATTTATCAAATGTATATTTTACAGCTTCTGCATTAAATGGAGTCCCATCATGGAATTTAATACCTTCCTTAAGTTTAATTACCCATGTGTTCTCATCTGTATTTTCGAAAGATTCCGCCAATCTAGGCTCGATTTCTTTTGTATCATCATTACGCTCAAATAATTTTTCAAAAACATGCTCCGTAATATTTGCTGATACTGAGTCATTTGTTAAAATTGGCGACATTCCAACTACATCAGAGGTGGATGCATACGTGAATGTTTCATTGCTTGTTGACTCAGCTTTTTCTGGTTCTTTAGTATCTTCTTTAGAATTTTCTTTAGGTGGTGCTGATGCAGATTCACCACTAGAACAAGCTGTTAAAAACAGTAATACCAACAATAAAAGAGTTAACCATACATTTTTCTTCATTATTTTTCCCCCATTTTTTATATTATTATTAATGTCTGGCTACTAGCGCCAACTCACGGGCTCTTTAAGGGTAGAAAGGAATTCAACTTCATCCTTATAGTATCCGATTCCGCGTTAGTGCTTTTCGCTTTTCATTGAATATCCATATTTGGATCTAGTGCATCTCTTAATCCATCTCCTACTACATTAAAAGCAAAAACTATTAACATAATTGCAATACCAGGCACTATCGTTAGATGTGGAGATGTCCACATATAAGCTTGACCTTGCGCAATCATAGCACCCCATTCAGGTGTTGGTGGTTGAGCTCCTAATCCTAAAAAACTTAACGAGGCTGTCGATAATATGGCAGTTGCCATTCTCATTGTTCCAAAAACGATGATCGGTGCGAATGCATTAGGCAATATATGACGCATCATAATCCGGAAATCCGAAGCTCCTAGAGACTTGATTGCCATAATGTATTCTTTTTCTTTAATCGATAAAACTGACCCTCTTACTATTCTGGCACATGTTGGAATGGACCAAATACTGATTGCAATAGCAACATTTACTAGATTCGTCCCTAAAACGGCGATAATTAACATTGCCAGCAAAATTCCTGGGAACGAGAACAACAAATCAACGACTCGCATGATAATACCATCTAGTTTTTTATAGTACCCTCCAAGAAGTCCTAACGTAATTCCTCCTATTAATCCTAAAGAAACTGCTGTCACGCCTACTAATAAAGAAATTCGTGCTCCATAGACAATCCGAGACCATACATCTCTTCCATAGTTATCAGTTCCTAACCAATGACCTTCGGAGAACACGGGTAACTCACTGGCGATCAAATTTTGTTTAACTGGATCATGTGTGGCAATAATTGGTGCAAATATCGCCATTGTGATTTGGACAAGGATGATGATTATTCCCGCAATCGCTAGTTTATTTTTTAGTAATCTTTTTAGTGTTGTTATATATACTTTTTCTTTTTTCTTAATACCTGATGTTCGTATATCTGTTGTTAATATCGCATTTGTCATATGGATTCTCCTTTCATCAGTCGTAGCTAATTCGCGGATCAATATAGGTATAAACGATATCCACGATTAAATTCACGACTACAAACAGAGTGGCTACTAACAATACCGAACCTTGAACCATTGGAAAATCCCTCATTGCAATAGAGTCAATCATTAATCTTCCTACACCATTTATAGCAAAAACTTTTTCAGTAATAATTGTTCCACCAAGTAAAAACCCAAAATTTAGTCCAATAACTGTAATTACTGGAATCATTGCATTCTTTAAAGTGTGGACCCAAATTACATTTCTTTCTTTAACGCCTTTCGCTCTTGCAGTTCTTACGTAATCCGCTTTGATGACTTCAAGCATTGAAGACCTCGCCATCCGAGCAATCATTGCAGCGGAACCCGTACCAAGCGTAATGGCAGGTAATATCAATTGTTTGATTCCTTCCACTGTGTAAAAAGGTTCAGATAATCCACCTACAGGAAGCCACTGTAGATTGACTGCAAACACTAATATTAAGAGTGCTCCTAACCAAAAGTTTGGAATGGATATACCCGCAAGTGCAAAAGTTGTTGTTGATACGTCTAACCAAGAATTATGTCTCAATGCGGATATCAATCCTGCGATTATCCCAATAACTACCGCAACAATCATACTCGCTATTGCAAGTTTTAATGTATTCGGAAAACGGACTACAATTGCTTCTGAAACAGCTTGTCTTGTTTGATAGGAGTAGCCAAAATCACCTTGTGCAGCATTTTTCACATATCTTCCATATTGAACTATAAATGGATCATTTAAGCCCAGATTTTCACTAATGGCTTCCAAGTCTGATTCTGTTGCAGTAGGTCCACCCACCATTGTTGCTGGATCTCCAGGAGCTATGTACATGGATGAAAATACTAGAAATGAAATTCCGAGTAATAAAAATACAAGTTGTATGCCCCTTCGAACAATCAAAGCTATCATATACTCCCCCACCCTCTTACGATTGTTAATCAATTCAATCAATTTAATTAACAAAAGGTTATTATTTGTTAGTTTTGATTATAAATCATAGCACCCTATAAATCTACATGAATATTCAAATAAATTAAATTTTTTTGATTTATATTAACTTTTTGGTTTCATTTAGGTATTTAGTCATTACATTTCGGAATAAAAATACCAAAATATCTAACGTATCGATTTCTATAGTACGAAACATTCATGTATACGTTTTCAACCATTTTGTTAAGAGAAACATTACCATAGAAAAGCACACCTTGTATCCATAAAGGTGTGAGCTAAATTATAAATATTTTCTAATATTGATATTCGTAAAACCATACTTTTTATCAATCCAAAAAGACCCCTTACATTTCATCAGAAATGTAAGGGGTCTTCAATGTCTCGTATTTTATAATTTTAGACCACTTCTACTTTTAAAGCGTCTTAATAATATGTGACTCTCCACGCGTGTAATACCCTCTAAAGCATATAACTCTTCATTAATAAACTTCTCTAGATTGGAGAAATCATCTACTAATACATGCATATGAAGCGTAGATGGTCCCGTCATTTGGTAGCAACTTGCTACACTCGGATTATCTGCAAGATTTTCAGCTACTTGCACTAGTGAAGAAGGCTCACAGTCCACTTCAAAAAATCCGGAAACGCTTTTTCCAACTTTTTCCGAATTAATTACCACCGTAAATTTTTCAATAACTCCTGCTCCTTGCAGTTGATTAACTCTTTCACGAACGGCCACCCTGGATATGTTAAGGTCTTTCCCTATATCAACATACGATATTCGTCCATTGCCAGTTAACAATTCTAAAATACGTTTATCTGTGTCATCTAAGCGCATATGCAACCTACTTTCTACCACTGTATAGGTATTATACGAAAATGTGGTTCAAATAGAAAGTGAAATTAGAAATAATCTTACATCTTGTTTCCTAGTAAAAGGTTATTCTAACAAAGTGAAATAAATTCTCGAATGTTTCTACTCAGAAAAACACCTAGCCTCAAAAAGAGCTATTTTCCCACTTATTTACCTTGTATTCCCATTTCTTCCTTCACAACTTTAACAATACGTTCTAAATATCGTTCACAATCTTCTTTTGTTAAGGATTCTACCATTACACGCACTAATGGTTCTGTACCTGAAGGACGTACGAGAACGCGACCGTTACCAGCCATTTCTTCTTCCACTTCAGCGATGATAGCTGCCACTTTCGCATTATCCGTCACGCCATGCTTGTCTTTCACTCGCACGTTCACAAGCTTTTGAGGGAATATTTTCATCTCTCCTGCAAGTTCAGACAATTTTTTACCTGTCAGTTTCATAATGTTGACAAGCTGAAGTCCTGTTAACAGACCATCACCGGTTGAATTATAATCTAAAAACACAATGTGTCCAGATTGTTCTCCACCTAAATTATAGCCTTTATTTTTCATTTCCTCGACCACATAGCGATCGCCAACTGCAGTTTTTACACTCTTTATCCCAAGTGCTTCAAGCGCTTTATAGAAGCCCATGTTACTCATTACTGTGGAAACAACGGTATCGTGTTTCAAACGACCTTCGTTAAATAAATGTTTTGCACATATGTACATGATTTGATCGCCATCCACTATGCGTCCTTTTTCATCTACTGCAATCAATCTGTCTCCATCACCATCAAACGCAAGTCCAACATTAGCGCCTTTATCTACGACAAATTTAGCTAATACTTCTGGGTGAGTAGATCCAACATTTTCATTAATGTTTAAACCGTTTGGTGATGCACCCATAGTTGAAAGGTCAGCATCTAAATCGGCAAATACGTGAGTTGCTATAGCTGAAGTTGCACCATGTGCACAATCAAGCGCTACATGTATATCAACAAAATCTTCATCCAAAGTTGTCTTTAAGTAGCTAATATACTTTTGACCGCCTTCAAAATAATCTGTTACAGTCCCTATATCGCCACCCACTGGTCTAGGCAGTTGATCTACCTCTGCATCAATTAAGGCTTCGATTTCTGCTTCTTGATCATCTGACAATTTAAAACCATTCGAACCAAAAAACTTTATGCCGTTATCAGCCATTGGATTGTGAGAAGCGGAAATCATGACTCCAGCTTCTGCACTCATCACACGTGTTAGGTAAGAAACCCCAGGTGTACTAATAACTCCTAAACGCATAACTTCTGCACCAATAGATAAAAGACCTGCCACTAGAGCACCTTCTAACATATGTCCGGAAATTCGAGTGTCTCGACCAATTAAAACTTTTGGACGATTGGTTGTACCTTTTGTTAATACGTATCCACCAATGCGTCCTAATTTAAATGCTAGTTCTGGTGTTAGTTCACTATTTGCAATACCTCTTACACCGTCAGTTCCAAAATATTTACCCATATATCTATCTCTCCTTAAAATCCAAACTTAAGCTCGCAATACATCTACAGTTACAGAAGGTGTAGATACCTTCCATGTCACATTATCAGGCCCTTGAACTATGACCTCAAATAGATTTTCACCGATTTTTGCATCCCTTGCATCTACATAAACTTGAAAATCCGATGTACTTAATGTGCTTAAGAACTGATCTTCACCTTGTATTGTCAGTACTAGTTGTCCACTTTCGGGTCGAATAAAAGAATATTGATCCGTTTCATTTAAACCTCTTACTTCTACGTTCACATCAGCAAATACCCTAATAGCCGAATCAGTTTGCGTAGAATCATCAGGCACCGCTTCTTCTTCAACAGCTAGTACGACATCCGCATCCACTTCTACTTCAGACTCTGACATTCGAGAAACACCTTCAGGTAATGGTATTTCTAGTGTGAGACTTTCAGAATCATCTATTTTGCTTACGTCAACATCAACTACTATTTCTCTTAAAGAATCAACCACCGTTTGTTTACCAAACACACGAACATTTGTAAAAGATGGTGTTAGACTATTAATCGTTACACCTTCTTTTGGGGTCCCTATTCTGCGTAAACTTATGGGTACTTCTTGGCTATATTCTTCAATTTCTATTGTCACATTGACCAGTGCTGGCTCAATTGTGACATTTAACTTGGACAAATCCTTATCAAGTACTTTTACACTAGCTTCTTGTGTGAATGTCTCATTAAGTCCTTGGTCTCCAGCAACTGTTGCTTTAACAAAGCTAATACTTTCAATAACACTTTTGGCTCCTGTAATTTGAATCCGTTCTGGATCTGATTTCATACTCGTCACGATAAAGTTATCAGCTAGTAATCGCGTGTTTATTTCAGGTTCAACACGTAGTTCACGAGTAATTCGTTCTTCAATATTAACCTTAATGAAAGCAGGTTCAAAACGGACTTGAAGTTTGTCTGATAAATTTTCAACTTGTGGCTCGACCTCGTGTTCTCCCATATTTAAATTACGTAAATCCACAAAAACTGTAAAGTCTTGCAACTGTTTTGCAGTTTGCACAAGTGATGTTGGGCCTATTATAGTCATATCAACAGTTTTAGGCACACCCGTTAAAACCAGATTTTCATCGTCATAATAAACTTCAACGGGTACATCGCGAATGACATCAGTCATATTGCCTGTTCCAGCATTTAGGTTTTGTTCATCCGACTTGACGGTGAAAAATAAAAGCATGGCAAGTAACAGCGCTGTGATTCTCAAAAACCAAGGGCTATCCATCAATTTATCCATTCTTTTTCCCCCTCCACGTCCATATAGAACTATTTACAAGTTCGGGTTCAGGGCCAAACCATGCTTTACGCAAGCGTGTTTCAAATTCTTCTATAGATAAATCCCGGTGCAGGTCTCCATTGGATGTTAGACTTATCGCACCTGTTTCTTCAGAAACAATAATCGTGATCGCATCTGTCACTTCACTAATACCAAGTGCAGCACGATGTCGCGTTCCGAGCTCTTTTGAAATAAATGGGCTTTCAGATAAAGGCAAATAACACGCAGCTGCAGCTATTTGATTTTTTTGCATAATTACCGCTCCATCATGAAGTGGTGTATTAGGAATAAATATATTAATTAATAATTCTGAGGTAGTAATAGAATTCATTGGAATTCCTGTCTCAATATATTCATTTAAACCTGTTTCGCGTTCAATTGAAATTAATGCACCAATACGACGCTTCGCCATATAAATAATTGACTTTTTCATCGCTTCAATTAAACGATTTTGTTCTTCTGCTTCTTGTAGAATTGTACGGGCAAATAACTTACCTCGCCCTAATTGTTCAAGAGCACGTCTTAACTCAGGCTGGAAAATGATAATAATAGCTAAGAAAGCCCAGTTGGTGACTTCTTCCATTATCCAAAAAAGTGTATCTAGTCCAAATACATCAGTAAGCATTTGAACAATTATTATAACAAATATCCCTTTTAATAATTGAACAGCTTTCGTTCCTTTTATTAAAGTAATAACTTTGTATAAGACAAACCATACTAGTAATACATCAATTATATTTACGAGTAGGTTTACCGGTGCTAATTCTGTAAATTGATCAATAAACGGCATGTGGCATCCCCCACTTTTTATCTATGCATTTAAAAATATTATAACATAAAGTTACAATACTCTGCTTTGTCCAAACCAAAAAATAGAAAGTTAACCCCTTTTTAAGCAATAAAATAACCATTTAGAATAAAATATTAATGAATCCCATCCATAAAGACAATAAAATAAGCTAATCACCTATATATAGTGGTGATTAGCTTACTTTCCTTCTTTACCATTTAAAAAGGATGTAACATCTTTCGCCCCTGCTTTCATTTTGTACCAGAGCCAATCAAAAACTTGATTGATTTCTTCTATTTCACCTGTCACATTTGCTGTCGACGCCATATATTGTGTTCCATTGATTACCGTTACATCGCCAACTACTTCTCCGTCAATTTGAATATCCCCATTTTTTACAACCATATCCCCAAATACCGTCTCACCGAGTGGAACAATGACTTTCTCGCCTTCGACCACAATATTCGATTGTTTTGTAAATGAGAACTGTTGATCATCATTGAAGCTTGAGAATAGTGATGCACTCATCAAAATCATAAACAAGGCTGCCGCTGTTACTATTGGGTGGCTATGGAACCAACGTTTCATATTAACTTTGGACTTTTCTTTTGGCAAGCGGGCAGTTACTCCTTCTGCAAATCCTATAGGTGCTGTAATATGTGAAGCGCTCTGTACAAACGCAACAACTCTACTTAACTCATGCATATGTTTTTGACAAGACGCGCAACTCGACAAATGTGCCTTTAATTCCAGCTCATGTTCAGGACTAATTTCGCCATCTAAATATTCATGCATATAGTGAACGATATAATCTGGGCACATATTCATGGTAACTCCTCCTACATATTACTCAATTGCTTTCTAAGCGCCTCTCGCCCTCTATGGACACGCGTTTTTACAGTTCCAAGCGGCATATCTAAGATGTCACTTATCTCTTGAAGCGGTAAATCTTCTAAATATTTAAGTACAATTACAGCACGGTACTTGTCAGGCAATCGACTAATTTCATATTGAACACGGTCCTGCATCTCCATTTTCAATACTTCTTCTTCCGGCAAATCATCAGTTGAAGCCACTTGTGAATACATAGTCAATCCATCTGTACCAGTGACATCTGCATCTAAAGAAAAATCAGGTTTCTTCTTACGTATACGATCAATACATAAATTGGTTCCAATGCGGTACAACCATGTTGAAAATTTCCGGTTTGTATCAAAAGTATGTATGTTAACAAATGCTCGGACAAATGCTTCTTGCGCAATATCTTCTGCTTCATGTTTGTTGCCAAGCATACGGTAACACACTCGATACAATTTATCCTGAAACAGTTCGACAATCTCCGCGAATGCATTTTGATCGCCCTTTAGCACTTCTTTTATTCTCTTGTTGACCAACGCATCCATCGTAAATTTCCCTCCGCCCGTGCGGCTGTCTCTCTTATACGAAGTAAAGGATAGACAGGTTTCATTTTTTTCAAATTAATTTTATTATATCAGAACTCATTTCTAAATACTTACAATTATTTAAAAAATATAAACTAACTTAGATAGCCTTCTAAGTTTAAGTTCAGATAAAAAAAACTGTTCAACCTTAGCATAAATGCTGGCTGAACAGTTAAAAACTCAGAATGTATTTACGCTAATTTTTCTCCGAATAGTGAACCCATAAGTGCAACAGCCACATCAGCTGTTCTATTCTTTTCATCCAAAATCGGATTTACTTCTACAAATTCAGCCGATGTAATTATCTCAGATGTATACAATAATTCCATAGCTAGGTGACTTTCTCGATAGGTAATTCCCCCTGGTACAGGTGTACCAACACCTGGTGTGTATAGTGGGTCTATTCCATCTAAGTCTAGAGATAAATGGACTCCATCTACTTTACGTTCTTTAAAGTAAGCCAGTGTTTGATCCATAACTTCTGTCATTCCAAGTTTATCAATATCATGCATCGTGAATACTTTAATCCCTTTATCTCTAATTAATTCACGCTCACCTGGATCAACCGATCGTGCACCTATTATGACTATATTTTCGGGTTTAACTTTAGGTGAAAAACCTCTAATATTAACTAATTCTTCTTGACCTATGCCTATGCTAATCGCAAGTGGCATCCCGTGAATATTCCCAGAAGGTGATGTATCTCCTGTATTTAAATCAGCATGTGCATCATACCAAATAACACCTAAATTTTCATAACGATCTCCTAAACCAGCTAGCGTTCCAATTGCAATACTGTGGTCGCCACCTAGAACCAATGGAAATTGACCATTTTCCATTACTTCATTAACTTTAGTTGCAAGAGCATTACAAGCTTCCGTAACTTCAGTTAAGTTGCGAAGAAGTTGCGAAGGTTCAGTTTTTTTTCTTGCTGCTTCAATTCGGATGTCACCCTCATCTTTTACTTGATGACCGATTTCTTCTAATCTTTTTACCATTCCTGCATATCGAATGGCACTCGGTCCCATATCAACCCCACGACGAGCTTGACCTAGATCCATTGGTACTCCGATTACTGAGATATTTAATTTTTTATTCATTATTTTATACTCCTCCGTTTCCATGAATCAATTGTAAACTAAGAAGAGCACTTGACTCAACTTAACACCATTATGTATAATTATGCATACGCTCTTCCAGTTTATATTTTATGAGTTTCCATTCCTCTTGGATAATGGAGTAAAGAACCGCATTACGTGGTCTTCCAGTCGAGCGAATACGTTCATTACGCAAAATACCTTCTTTTGTAGCACCAATACGTTCAATAGCTTTTTGAGATATTAAATTCTCCTCATCTGTTTTCAATTGAACACGAATCATTCCAAGTGTTTCAAATACATATTTAAACAGCAACCATTTAACTGTTGTATTAATATGTGTTCGTTGAAAGTTCTTACCATAATAAGTTGAGCCTATTTCACACGATTTATTCGTATAATCAAAATTATAAATACGGGTGGATCCAAATAATTCGTCTGTTTGTGAATGAGCAACAACAAATACAATAGTAGTATTCGAATTCTCCATTTGTTCGAAGCCATCTCTCATCCATTTATCAAACTCTTCAAAAGTCTTAATCTCATTGAGCATATATAAAAAGGTTTGTGGTGTCGTCAATTTCCATAAACGTTTAATATCAGATTCCTTCATCGGTCGTACCATTACGTCATCATGGTGCAATGTCACTGTCATATCCAAACACTCCTTCTATCGCAATAGCGCATAGCTTCAAACACCAAACTGTCAGGATGCTAAAAGTACGTCTTTCCCCCTTCCGACATCGGAATAGCTAAAAGACGTACGTTTTCTCTTATCTATCTATAGTACAAAAGGTTTTCCAATATAAACAGATTGTGGTCTAAAAATTGTATTATCTTCAGCCTGTTCCATGGCATGAGCGGTCCATCCAACAATCCTTGCCATGCTAAATGTAGGTGTGAATAGAGCTGGATCAAGATCTATTGCTCGCATAATTGCCGCTGCATAAAATTCTACATTTGTATATAACTTGCGGTTAGGTTTACGTTCGTTTAACATCTGAATTATTTCTTTTTCTGCATAAGTCGCTAAATCTAACCACGGGTCTTCACCCTGCAAAGCTAAACACTTTTCGCGAAGCAAAATTGAACGAGGGTCGTCAGTTTTATATATCCGATGACCGAATCCCATAATTCGCTCACCTTTTGCAAGTCTTTTCTCTATAACAGGACGCACACGATCAGGTGACTTTATATCATCCAATAAATCTAATACTCCTGAAGGTGCTCCTCCATGCAACGGACCTTTCATTGTGCCAAGAGCCGATGTAATTGCTGAAGGAATATCAGACTCAGTTGAGATTGTTACCCGTGCCGCAAATGTCGATGCATTTAAACCATGCTCCATAGTTAGCAACAGATACGTCTCTAGCGCTTCAACTTGTGCAGGTGTTGGGGATATCCCTGTTAATAAGTATAAAAAATTTGCTGTATGTCCAAGATTTTCTCTTGATTGCAAAAATCCTAATCCCTGTTGTCTTCGATAATACAATGCGATGATTACTGGACAAGCTGCTGTTACTATTACTGATTGTTCATACTTAGATTTAGCCAGGAATGACGGTGTTCCGTATGCCGAAACTGCTAACTTTAATACGTCCATTACTTGTAAATTAATCGGCAAAACTTGTAGTAAATTATACACATGTTGTGGAAGTATTCTTCCTTCAATAAATAAAGTTGACGCCGAATTCTTATTTCCTGTCCATAAGAATGTGGATAACTCTTCGAATGTGGTATTTGAAATCACCTTATCCACAAGTTCTCCACGATAACGTAATTCTCCTTTTTCTCCGTCCACTGACGAAATCTTGGTTTGAACTGCCACTATATCTTTTAATCCTTTTTGAAACATATTATCTCCCCCTATATTTGCAGTATACGTTTTCAAGTTGATTATAAAAATTAAATAGTTATAATTAAATCAATTAACTTTCTTAATCAAGGGGGTATTAAATGGAACTAAATTGGCTTAAAACCTTTAGCATGGCTGCAAAAACACTAAATTTCCGCATAACATCTGAACAACTGTTGATGTCTCAACCAAGTGTGACGGTTCACATTAAATTACTCGAAGAATATTTAGGTATCTCTTTATTTGAGCGCAATAAGAATCGAGTAACACTAACAGAGGCAGGTAAGGTATTCATAGAAAAGGCAGACAACCTTCTTCTGCAATTTGAAGAAAGTGTTCAAACCATTCAATCGTATAAGCAAGGATTTAGAAAAAATTGGACAATTGCCATATCACCATTACTTGCAGAAACAATTCTACCTTATATCCTAAGAACCTTTATGAAACAACATCCAGACTTAGAAATTACAGATTTTCCGAACGAGAAAGCCCACTCCTTTAGGTGTGGGATGATAGTGAGGTCAAATACGGAGTACCACTGATAAACCAAAGGTTTGT
>NZ_ALJG01000298.1 GCF_000286315.1 Paenisporosarcina sp. TG20
CAAGCCTCCTCAGGCCAACAGGATGTTGGTCACGAAGGCATCGCCTCGCGTTGTGGCGTTCTTAACCTTCGTTCCATTTGCTACCTGCGGGGTCTCACTGGACTCGCTTTTTCCGCTGGAGTCGCCACCTTCCACTACAATCATTCTCCTTTTAAAATCAACAGTGAAAACAATATAGTTTTAAAAATAAATATAAAAAATCGTTCTATTTTGTAATATGAAAGTACCCATACCTATATAGGATGATTTTTTATGTAAACCCTAAATATTACTAACCAAGAATATATCACTGTACAAAATTCACTTTGACTGAGAGGGAACTTGCATTTCTATAATAGTTTCATGAGCTGAAAATGACAATTGGATTACAAGACACTTTTCTATATTTATGGAGACTTTTTTTCATGAGAGACTCTACTGGAATTAGGAGGTAATTGGTTAGTTGCCTCAATAAGAGCGAAAGTTGCCCCAATGAGTCTAAAAGTTGCCTCATTCGATGGAAAAGTTGCCCTAATAAGTCCAAAAGTTGCCCCAATCACTGTGGAATTCGCTTCAACCTTTAATAAAGTTGATTAAAAACTTCAAATATTGCCCAAAATACTGAAATTTGATAATTAAGTTGAACCAATCAATTTAAAATCCGACTCGTTAATAACTGAAATGTTCACTTTGACCCTTCTCGGCGAATGCGGTCGAACTAAAAGTCCTTTTCATTTTTATTAATACAATAAGTTGTCACACAAAAATTTTTGTCCTTCTAGAATATATAGCTAGCTCTTTAAAGCTTGAAGTTTAAAGTTTTTATATAAGGAGACAATAGAAATTATTCATTAAATACTTCAAGGAGGGTGATTATTTAAAGTGAGGACACATGAAGTACAAATAAACCCTAACGAAAATACTAAAGATAAGATTAAAATCATTTTAGCGCTTGCAATGCCAGCTGTAATAGAAAACTTCTTCCAGACAATTCTAGGTTTTGTGGATACTTATTTTGTATCAAAAATTGGTCTTGCTGAAGTTTCAGCTGTTGGTGTAACCAACGCTTTACTCGCGATTTATTTTGCCTTGTTTATGGCAATTGGCGTTGCAGCTAATGTACGAATCGCAAATTTTCTAGGAGCAAAACAGCCTGAGAAAGCCCGTCATATTGCCCAACAATCGGTTATACTGGCTATTTTGTTTGGCATATTGACAGGAATTATAACCACGCTCTTTGCAGAACCATTATTAAAGTTGATGGGAATAGAAGATAATGTTCTAGATGCAGGGGTTATTTACTTTAAAATCGTAGCAATTCCCTCTGTATTTATGTCTTTAATGTTTGTTCTAAGTGCGATCTTAAGAGGAGGTGGCGATACACGTGCTCCAATGAAAGCCAGTATCCTAATTAACATAGTTAATGGTGTGTTGGACTATATTTTAATTTTCGGATTCTGGATAATTCCCGGAATGGGCATTACCGGAGCTGCAATCGCTACTGTTGTTTCAAGAATTATTGGTAGTCTCGCTTTATTTTATTATATAAAACGATCTCCAGTTCTTGCTTTTAGGAAAGATTATTGGAAACCAGATAAACAACATATACGGGAATTAGTGACTCTTGGAGGCCCGGCTGCTGGAGAAAGATTAGTCATGAGGCTCGGACAGATTGTTTACTTTGGATTCGTTGTTGCACTTGGGACAAACGTTTTTGCGGCTCATCAAATTGCAGGAAACGTCGAAGTGTTCTCCTATATGATCGGCTACGGTTTTGCTACTGCGGCAACTATTCTTGTTGGACAGCAAATTGGTGCAGGCAACATAGACGCGGCAAAGAGTTATGCAATCCTTTGTACAGGAATCGGTATTGGATTGATGACTGTTATAGGCGTATTTCTTTTTACTCTCGGGGACTGGGCAGGCAGTATATTTACAAGTGATCCTGAGGTAATTGAAAATATCGGAACCTCCTTAAAGGTATCGGGCGTTTTCCAACCCTTCCTTGCTTTACTACTCATCCTTACCGGTGCATTTCAAGGAGCAAATAATACGAAGTTTCCAATGTATTTGACAGCGGTCGGCATGTGGGGAATCCGAACATTACTTGTGTATGTATTGGGTATTCAACTTGGCTGGGGACTTCTTGGTGTATGGATTGCGATTGGCATAGATATTGCTTTTAGAGCTCTAGTCTTAGCCATACAGTTTGCACGTGGCAAATGGATTTCTTTGAAAAAAGATGTAGAATCCGAAAGCGATCCACAGACGACAAAAGAAACTATGTCTGGATGCGTTAATAACTATTAACTCAACTTTCGCAGAGTGAAATCGGCAAATAAGCCTTGATATAACTGGGCAGGCTGCCCATCCAAAGCTGCAGTTGACTTTCGATAAGTTTCTTCATTTTCTTATTGGAATGTTTCAGGACGTCTTCAAGAAGTTCGATCAACTGCTGCAGCGCAACCGCCCAATCGAGTTCATTCACTTCATCGCATAATTCATAAAAGAGGCCAGCGAGCGTGCGCTGGTCCGTGTTGCAGCGGTTTTGCCAAGATAACACGATGTAGCGGGCGAACACGATCGTCGTGTGGCTGATCAGCCCGTCATAGGAACGTCCTTGGAACTCCTTCTGGAGTTTTAACAGCGATTTGGCCGTCTTAAAGAAGACCTCGATATCCCAGCGCATGCCGTAGATCTGGATAATCTCCCGTTCGGTTAGCGTTTGGTCGGTACTTAGAATGGCCAGCCACTCGCTTCTTTTGTTTCGGTTTTGGACGAAGACGATCTTGACGGACGTTCCATTCGCCATGACACAGCGGATGGAACGAAGAATCCCTTTTTCGCCTTGGACCGGCTGTGCTAATCGATACAGCTGTTTCAATGAAACCCGTTTCCCATCCGCTAGGTAGCGCTGTTTCGTCTCTTTTACCATGCCAATCACATCGAGCCCCTGTTCAGTCATCGCTTGGACAAGCGGCGGCAGGGTGAACCAGGAATACATCAGCACATAGCTTGCATCGATGCCACTCGAAAGCGCACGGCGGATCATGTCCGGAATCTGTTCAGGCGCCGTTTGGAGCGCATTCATCCGGCGTTTGTAGCCGGATGTGCGTTTGTCGATGTCCGATGAAATGCCGTTGATCTGCGCTTTCTTGGAACTGAGCAGGGAAAAATCGGCCGGCATGAACGTGGAGCCGTCCGACCAGCCCAGTGTCAACATCCGGAACCCTTTGTAGAATTTCATTTTTTGCGATGCGTGGTCGAAACAACGAGCCAGCAGTTCGACCTTTTTACTGCGGTTGCGGTCAAACGCCGAATCATCGACAATGAACACCTTCGTCCGTGTGTGGTCGGTCAGGCGATTGACCTTCCTGATCGTCAAGGCGCTGAACGACAAAAGGAACCGCCGCCAGTTGAACGTCGGCTGATTCAGGAACCGGTAGACAGCATCCTTCGCAGGATAACGGTCCGCTTTCTTCGAATCCAGCAGGGAGAACCAATTTTTGTGCTGGAAAATCAGGCAGAAGACAAGTTGGAACAAGTACGAACAGGAAAAGCCGAAGGTTTTGGTGATACCGGCTTTCCGGAGATGTTTCAGGATGTCCAGCTCAGAAAAAACTGAGCGCAGTTCATTCGGCAGTTGATTGTTGGGTTGGTTTTGATCTATCATAATAGGAGGCACCTCTTCTGTTTGGTAGTGATTTCTTGGTAATCTCACTATACCAAAGAACGGGGTGCCTTTCTTTGTTTCTGAAGAAGTCAAGCAACCTATTCATCAAGACCTGACATCAACAGTACCAACACGTCAGACTCACTTTCTTGGTGCGAAAGTTGAGTATTAAGAATAAACCACTTTTAAAAGGTGCCATATAAAATTGGAATGCGGAAAGTGTAAAAAGAGGGCTAAAACCCCCTGTCCTTATTCATGATGAAAATAATCCATATACTTTCAAGAGATCCTTTCACGTAACGGATACGGATACTCGCCTATACCGTCGTTGCCTCAGTAAGGGCTAGAAAACGTTCAAAACAGGAATACGGCATTTACCGAGGCGTACTTGTACGCCTCTCGCCTTTATACTAATCACGACCAATATTAGTAGTCCACCCACTGCATGAAGGATTTCGCCCTGCAACCCGCCGATAAGATTGACGCTTTCGGTCTCGGCAGCGATTGTTGCTAGGAAGCTCACTGTCTGCATATTCAACAGTAAGACTATGATGCTAAGAACGGTTAGCAAGAGTTTGATAACCACCCAATAATGCCGAAACACCCCCCACACGGTCCCAGTGACATGACAAGCCCGGTTAGTAACGAGGTGAGGGTTAACGGAACGATAGCAAACCAGCCGGTCAACTCCATTGCAATCCAGATGGACATTTTTCCATTCAGATTTACTCCCTTGTATTCATGAGGTTCGGGTCAAAATCAGTATAACAATGTATTATGAACCTTAATTATGAAGAGGTATTTTTTCATGCTATTTAGAATTGCCTAGAGCCCAGGAAACGTAAATTAATTCCTACTCCCAGGTATACATTATTCAGGTTGGTTATGTGCATTAGGATCCGGAGTAAAATCAGACTTAAATCCATCGTAAGTTACTTGCGTTACCATCCCTGCCGTTGCGTGATGCAAATCATGACAGTGGAACATCCAATTACCAGGATTGTCTGCTTTAAAGGCTACAACATATTCTTCACCAGGTTTCAAATTCAAAGTATCTTTAATAATTGGAGACCCTTGAACTGGCTTTCCATTTTTACTTAGCACTTGGAAGAAGTGTCCATGCAAATGCATCGGATGATCATCACTCTTAGAGTTATTGACCAATTTTACTTTCACCAAGTCTCCTTCTTTGACCTGAAGGTTATCTGTTTCTGGATATACTTTGTCATTAATTGTATATTTTTCTTCCATTCCATCCGAAACAGTATTTAGATCCATTGTGTATTCTAAATCATATTTTTGATCAAGCGAAAACTCTGATTTCTTCTCTTTACCGTAAGAGACTAAATCGAATATTGGTAAGTTTTCTTTCTCATTTGGCTGATCAATAGCTTCTCCAGAAAAATCTTTATACTGAATTAAAGCTTTCATTCCTTGTGTAACTTCCATATCATCATGACTTTCTATATACCAATTGCCAGGGTTATTTGCAGTAAATTCTATATCATAACGTTCTCCAGGAGCGATAGATATTAATTCATCTTTAATTACTGTTGGATTATTTATTTCTTGACCATCAGTGCCGATGACTTTAAAATCATGACCGTGTAAGTGAATTTTATGGGACATAAAACCGGCGTTAACTAGACGAAGTCTCACTTTATCTCCTTCTTTTACAGATAGAGGAGCAACATCCTTTCCACTTTTTCCGTTAATGGTAAAAGTATCATACATGCTAGCCATATCGTGCCCCATAGCAGAATCATCAGCGGTTGCTTCTTCATTCATATCCATGGTGCTGTGGTCCATGCCTTCCATGCTACCTGAATCTGTGCTCTCGTCCATTTGCATAGACTCCTTGTCACTCATCCACTCATCTAATATCAGAGTATAGTCTTTATCGAATTTCCCATCATTTTTACCTTCAATAATAAATGAACCATAAAGTCCTTTGTCCAATTGATTAACCCCATCTTGATGAGAATGATACCAATATGTTCCTGGAACAGTGGCATTAAATTCATAAGTAAAACTTTCTCCAGGTTGGACAGCATTCATTGTTACTCCAGGTATTCCATCCATGTTATTTGGAACAGGTATCCCGTGCCAATGAATTGTAACAGGATCTTTCAATTCATTTTTAAGGATGATTTTAACGTCTTCCCCTTCTTGAATTCTAATCTCAGGTCCTGGGACCGAACCATTAAATGTCCAAGCAGTTATATCTTTTCCCTCAGTTAATGTGTGTTTACGTTCTTGTGCAACTAATGTAAATTCATTTTTTTCTATCTTTTCTGTGGAGATTGTCTGTGTTAATCCCTCAGTAGTAGGGTTTTCAACTGATGTTTCTTTTTCTTCTCCCATATCCATGTTGCTGTGATCCATACCTACCATTGAATCCGAACATGCACCAAGTATTAAAACGAATAAAGAAAGGCTAAAAAACTGTATCACTCTTTTTTTCATAGTCGACTCCTCCATATAATTTATACCTCTATACTAAGCCTAAAGTTTGCAAAATCTATGCAGATAACATGGAATTTTTCCACTAGCTTTAACCCAATTTTCATCAAAATATTTATAACAAGCATGAAAAGACCCGAAAATGACCATTTTCCATTCTCGAAATCCCGAGATTACAGTACTTCCCTTTACGATTTTAAATTGTAGTGACCTAAGGAAAAATAGTGATAGAGTGGATAGTATTGCTCTGTTCTGCTATCGTGATTATTGAGGAGTTGGAATATTGAATTAAAGTACGCTAAATACACATTTGTGAAAAAAGGATGATCACGATTACATTAATAGAATAATATGAATTGACTAATAAAGGTTGTAGTGACCAAATAAAAAAAAAAAAATCCCTACATGAAGGGATTTCCGTGCACTTGAGATGAAAGTCGGGTTAAGTACTCATATCAAAACCGTAAATTAAAAAATAACTCTTTTTGGGAAAAATTAAAACGAACTTATTTATGATGCGAAAAGCGCAGAAGCCCACTCTAGCTCGACACCTTGAAATATACATGGCGCGTCAATATCTTTCTAATATAAAACCGCTAAATTTGGTTATTCCTCGATTATGAAGTTTTTTCCCGCAATCTTTGAATTAATTCCGCGCTTATTTTTTTATCAATATTTTCTTTCCGCCTTTGGAAGAACCGAATCGAAATTGTTTCCGCATGAGCCTCAGAAGCTATGGTATGAGCTGGGCTTCGGAGCTAGTCACGAAAAGCGCAGCAGGACATGGGAGACCGACTCCGGCGTTGGAACTACTGAATCGAAGACTCGTTTTCGAATGAAGTTACGGAAGGAAACCTTACCCCTCCATTGAAGAGAAAACATGAAATTGTCGGAAAAAGGTTGTAGTGACCAAATAAAACGCAGGAATCCCTACGTGGAGGGATTTCTGGGTACTTGAGATGAAAGTTGGGTTAACAAGCGCTGCGAGAGTGTCTTCCCAGATGCGAGCCACAATTTGAGGGGCAATTGTGGCTCTGCATCGGAAAGAATTGTTCTGCTAGCGATTAGCATATTCTCATTTTATAGAACTACCTCTACGGGTTCAGGAGCCACAGGATTCCTGTACGAAAGTACGACGAGCGGAGTGATTTTGTCACTTCGCTCGCCCCTTTCATTCTTGTGGTTATGGTGCAGAAGGTTTGCGGTTCCGTACTGTTTAAGCGTCCTTATAACGAACGGACTCTTTAATCATTACTCTTCTATACACAACAATAATAATGGCAACGGCAATCAACATGAGTGACATCACTTGAGCAATGCGCAGTTCACCAACTAAATATAAACTATCCGTTCGCATCCCTTCGATAAAGAAGCGACCGAATGAATACCAAATGACATAAAGTAAGAACATTTCCCCACGAAGTAAATTCACACGGCGAAGTAAGATTAAGATCACAACACCAGTAAAGTTCCACACCGATTCATATAAAAATGTAGGATGATAATAGGTACCGTCAATTCGCATTTGATTAATTACCCAATCCGGTAAAAACATACTTTCTAGAAAACCACGAGATACAGGTCCGCCATGCGCTTCTTGATTAATAAAATTGCCCCAACGACCAATCGTTTGACCAATTAATATACTAGGTGCTACTATATCAGCAACTTTTAAAAATGATTCATTTCGTTTTCTTGTAAAGAGGTAAGCCACGATAAACGAAAAAATTAATGCTCCATGTATCGCAAGTCCACCTTCCCATATTTGAAGGATTTGACCTGGGTTTTCAGCATAGTACTCCCATTTAAATAGAACGTAGTACAACCGTGCACCTAAAATGGCGAGTGGCACAGCCCACATTAATAAGTCCGTTAAAAAATCCGGATGAAAACCCCGTTTCACCATTTCTTTTTGTCCCACGATAAAAGCTAAAACGATACCTGATGCAATAATAACTCCGTACCATCGTACATCTATTGGTCCGAGAGAAAAAGCAGTCGGATTGATAGCCCCAAGTAAAAAATTCATGTTTTTCTCCTTTCAGTGCTACCTAACCTAATAAGAAGCATCCTAGTTTTGACTGTTACACTGTACTCAATTTAATCTAACCCTCTCAAATTAATTAGAGTTTTAACTATCCCATTTAAATACCCCAATATGTAATCGTATCAAATATCCCAACTATGATCAGTAAAACACCCGCAGATTTTTGGACAATATATCCAAGTTTTTTACTATTCTTGAATGTACGTTTATCTATTTCAAGGAAGCCCATGACAGCGAGAACAATCAATATTGGTAAGGAAGTTGCGATTCCAAACACTGCTGGCAATACCATGCCGTAAGGTGACGTTAACACTAATGGCATCAGTGAAACAAAGAATAGAACGAACATGGTTGGACAAAAAGCAATCGAGAAACTAACCCCCATTAAAAAGGAACCCAGTTTTCCTTTTCTTAGTCTAAGTGGAATTCTACTTGTAAGGCGATTAATCAAATTAATCTTGAAAACACCTAGCAATACTAGTCCCACAAAAATGATTAAAGGACCAACAATCTTTCTTAAAAAAGGAAAATAAGTAATCATGCTCTTTTCAAACGTTTGACCAAATAGCCAAACTAGAAGCCCCAGGGTGCTAAACACGACAATTTTCCCAAGAATAAATGAAAAAACATCTAACCACTCTGTTCGATTTTGTATTGTACGGTTTCCATAATACGTAATAGCACTAATATTTCCCGTTAATTGGCATGGAGCCACTGCCCCAACAATACCAAGGAATAGGGCTACCAAGAACGGATATTCAGAAAAAGATTGAGCAAAAATTCTAAATGGTTCGCTTAGTGACGTACTTATTTCAGATAGTAAGCTATACATATTTTTTAAATCACTTCCTATTGTTTCAATGTCCCTTTCTCAGCAATCATATCCCAAGTCTCCCCTGAATCCTGTGTTTGGTAAATATCGTTTTCAATTGTAGCAATTGTGATTTCCTTTTTATCTATCGGATTCACAGCAATTTGGAGTATGGGATTATTTTGACTGATATCGGGCACCTTCAGGTCTTCTAAGCCTTTAGTTTCAATATTAAATCTGACCAATTTTACTCTTTCATTTTCAATACTTGCGTATATTCCAGCTGTTTCCGTCAACGTCACGTACGTAATCATTATGGGGTTACCTAAAAGGTTAAATGTATTTCCAAAATCGCTTGATAGAAACAAACCATCTTGACTCCCTATCGCCAATATTGAATCATTAGATGGATGTGCTGAAAGATTTGATATATATTTCGAATCAAATCCTACCATTTTTGATTTTGCCCAACTCTTTCCGTCATCCTCTGAATAATGAAGGCCAAATTCAAGGTTTCCAATAGGAGCTTCATTTATTATATAAATCATATTTGTTTCATATCCAACCGTCATATAATGAAAGTCTGCTTCCCCGTAAAAAGCCAATTGCTCAAAACTTTCTCCTTTATTCTCACTCTTAATAATTCCTAAAGGATTTTTATAATCTGAGTTTGGTTCAGGGTGACCACTTGAGTAAAACCCCTCTTGAACAGCGGAAAAACCCATATAATCGTGTTTTTCATTAGTAGCCTTTATCCATTTATCATCGTACTCATACAATCCTTTATGAGTAGCAATCACGACCTCTTCCTCTCCATTTGGATATCCAATTCCGTGAATATGATTGATTTTTTCATTAATGACTTCTTCTAATTTATCGGTTGTCGCATTCTTTGGATTACAGGCATTTAAAAGCGTTAACAGCATTCCAACCAACACCAACCCTATTATCTTATTCATAATAAAACCTCCGTTATTTCCATTTATATCCGATTCCCCAAACAGTAAGTAAAAATTCATGAGTAGAAAAACCTGCTATCTTAAGCTTGTCTCTTAAATTTCGTATATGTGAGTCCACTGTTCTAATTTCGGTGTATGAATCGTGATCCCAAGCGACTAAAAGTAATTGTTCCCTCGTATACGAACGTTTTGGATGTTTGATCAATGCTTCGATAATTTTATATTCCTTCATTGTCAGAGCTACATGTTTATCTTGAAAAGTCAGCGTATAAGATTCTGAATTCAATTCATAGTCATCGCATTTAATTATCTTTTCATCCTTTTTGCCATTAGCTATACGTCTTAATAAAGCATTAACTCTGGCAAGTAATTCCTGATCGTTAAAAGGTTTCGTTAAATAATCATCTGCACCAACGTTTAACCCTTTTACAATATCGGATTTATCTGTCCTTGCAGTTAACATCAGAATTGGAACTGAGGACCGTTTCCGTATTGCTTCACATGTTTGCCATCCATCCATATATGGCATCATGACATCCAGGATAACTAGATGAATTTCTTCTTTTGCAAGTAGCGTTAATGCTTCATCTCCACTTTTTACTTTTATACAGTTATACCCTTGAGGCTTCAAAAACAATTCCAGTAAATCCAACATTCTCATCTCATCGTCTACTAATAAAATTGTTTGCATTTTCAATCCCCCCATTCCTATATAATGACGATGAATTTACTGCCTTTTCCAAGATCACTTTCTACGCTAATGTTCCCCCCGTGAGCTTCGACTAACTCTTTTACTATAGACAGACCTAACCCCACTCCTCCATATTCACGGGAACGAGATTTTTCTACTCTAAATAATTTTTCAAATATATTCTCAAAATCACTTTCACGCATACCAATTCCTTGATCAATTACGAAAAAAACTGTTTTACCGTTTTTGTGTACAATATCTAAAATTGTTGTTGTTCCTCTAGGAGAATATTTTAGTGCATTATCTAATAGATTCATCACAATTTGTTCCAAGCGTAATGGATCTGCATTGACTATAAAGTTTTCTGTACATTTCAATTCCAATTGAATTCCTTTTAAAACAAACGATGGGTACATCCTGTTATAAATGTGTGAAAAGAAAGGTTGTGATTCAAACGACTGTTTCGAGACCGTAAAACTGTTCTCATCCATTTTGGCCAAGTCAAAGAGGTTTTTAACCAACTCTGTCATTCGTTTTGATTCCTCATCAATAATCGAAAGATATTTTTGACGTTCACTATCATTTAGTTCTGATCTCATAGCAACCTTTGAATAACCAGATAGATATGTAAGTGGTGTGCGTAATTCATGGGAAACAGACGCCAAAAATTCAGTACGATCTCTCTTTACACGTTCTAAATCTGAACCTAGTTTTTGTATAGCATTTGATAATTCTCCTAACTCGTCTTTACCTTGAGGTGGTAGTTTTACATTAAAGTCACCTCTGCTCAGTTTCTCTGTTGCTTCTTTCATTCGAATTAAAGGACTAGTTAAGAACCTCGAGAGAATTAGATACACAATACATAAGGAAACTAAACTAGCGATACCAGCCAATTTAAAGTGGAAATTCAGTTTATTCACAAGAAATTGGAGAGTTTCAGTACTTTTAAACATTATGATGTAGCCAGCATGTTCTTCATTGACTTTGTATGGATGTAAACTGGCAATAAACTCTTCATCTTTCCAGTTACTTTGAATGATTTGATCTTCTCTAAATTTCCGACTCGATAAAGAAGTCAGTGTAGTGTCAAGGTCTAATTTATTTCCATCTGTACCTAGTATCAAGTTGAACTCTTCGTCAGTGATAGCAACTTGACGGTCACTATCGTTCTCCATCAGTACTATATGACGCATGGTATCGTCCGAAAAGTTATCTTCAAGTACATCTCTATGATTTGAACCTTTTAAAACTAGTTGAGAAAATTCCTCATCGATTCTGCTATGTACAATAGTTTGATGAAGATACAGCATGAGCAAAGATTCCATAATTAGGACTGTAACAATAAAGTATGAAGCTAATTTAATAGAAATTTTATTCATAACTAACCCCATCCATATTAATAAATTAACGATACTAAAAAATTATGAAGAAATTATGCAGATGCAATGATGTCAACAAACAACTTTAATAATTTCAAGACATCTTGCATATGAATAAGATTGTTTCGCATTAACAACTTTCTATCAAATATCTTTTACTTTAGCAAAAACTACAGAATTATTCTTTTAAAAAAAGTCGAAAAGAGCTTATCCGTTAAAAAGAATAAGCTCTTTTCTTAATTTTAAACAAACTTTATTTAGGTGATAGTTCACTTTCAGTTACCCATTTGTGATTTGTCACTTCTTCTCCATTCGTCGTCGAAGTATAATCGACCATATAGACGGTAGTTTGTTCGGCAAAATCAATTTCAGCCGTTGCACCATCCATCCCATTCATATGGTCAGCTTCTATGGTTACTTCCGTTCCAAGTTCTAGAGTGTCTTCTCCAGCATCTTTAATCTCATCATGAATGACCCATTTATGATTTGTTACTCTTTCTCCACCCGTTGTCGGAGTATATGAAATAGCGTACGCTGTAGTATCATAGGCACCCACAATCGTAGCTTCTGCACCTTTCATGCCTTCCATATGATCTGTTTCGAGTATGGCTTTTGTCCCAACTGCATAGGTTGGATTTTCTTGTACTATTAAACCTTCAGGAACGTCAGCTGAGCCTGAATGGTCCATATCCATGCTCTCTTCAGAACCAGGATCCATATCCATTCCTTCATGAGGATTTGATCCCTCATTATCATTACCACACGCTGCTATTGTTAATGCAGAAATTAATGCAATAATTCCCATCAATAATATTTTTTTCATCATTCATTATCCTCCCCGATATTGGAATAAAACTTATTGCGTTCCTAAATTTACTATACCCAAAAATTAAGGAGAAATTATGCAGAGTCAAAACTGTTTAAGCAAGTTGTGAGTCTTCATGGATGTTAGTTGGTTTTCATTAATATTACTTTGTTAGTTTTGCGCGTTGTAATCGTAATGCATTCAAGACAACCGACACTGAACTAAACGCCATTGCTGCTCCTGCTACCCATGGTGCTAGGAATCCTGCAGCTGCAATTGGTATGCCTACTGAGTTGTAGGCTAATGCCCAGAATAAGTTTTGTTTAATATTACGTACAGTCAATCGACTCATTTGAATGGCATCAACGGCACGCATTAAATCGCCATGCATCAATGTAATATCTGCAGCTTCCATTGCTACCGCTGTACCTGTACCCATTGCCATACCTACATCTGCCGTTGCTAAAGCGGGTGCATCATTTAAACCATCTCCTGCCATTGCCACACGTCTTCCATCAGCTTTTAGCTTCGCCACAACGTCGGCTTTTTCAGTTGGTAGAACACCAGCAAATACTTCGTCTATTCCTACTTGTGCTGCAATCGCACGAGCAGTTCGCTCTTGATCTCCCGTTAACATCACTACATGTAATCCTAACTTTTTCATTTCTGAGATAGCCTTTGACGACGAGTCTTTTACCGTGTCGGCAACTGCTATTAATCCTGCATACGTGCCTTCTACAGCTATAAACATAACGGTTTTACCTTGAGATTCTAATTCACTTGCATTAGTTTCGGACAAGGACACATTCGACTCTTTTAGTAGTTTCCGAGTTCCAATCAACACATTTGAACCATCGACTACTGCCCGAATACCATGTCCAGGAATCGCTTCAAATGATTCTACTGAAAGTTTTTCATTATCGCCATACGCAGTAATTGCTGTAGCTACGGGATGTTCTGATTGACTTTCTGCCGCAGCTGCAAGTGAAACGATACGGTGATGTTCAAATCCTTCTGCTACCACAAATTCGGTTACTTCCGGACGACCATGCGTGATTGTTCCCGTTTTATCTAACACAATCGTGTCGACATGTTTTGTATTTTCCATGGCTTCTGCAGTTTTAAACAAAACCCCGAGTTCCGCAGATCGACCAGACCCAGCCATAATTGACGTGGGTGTTGCTAATCCAAGTGCACATGGACATGCAATAACAAGCACGGCTATTGTGCTTTCTAACGCATTTGCAAACTCACCTGGAGAGAAAATGAAATACCATGCGATAAAAGTAACTACTGCTATGCCAACAACGATTGGTACAAAAATACTTGAAATTTGGTCAGCTAATCGTTGTATTGGTGCTTTTGTTCCTTGCGCTTCTTCAACTACACGTATGATACTCGATAGTACTGTGTCTTTACCGATACTCTGAGCTTTAACACGAAGGTTTCCATTTGCATTAACGGTTGCTGCATAAACAACATCACCTGGCACTTTATCTACCGGCAAACTTTCACCTGTTAACATTGATTCATCAACTGCAGAATACCCTGACACGACTTCTGCATCTACAGGGATGGATGAACCTGGTTTAATCATCAAGACGTCTCCTATGCGGACGTCATCTATTGCTATTTCTTGTGTAGTGCCATCTCGTTCTACAAATGCCATTTTGGGTTGCAGTTTCATTAACTTTTGTATGGCATCAGAAGAACGACCCTTTGCTCTCGCTTCAAATACTTTACCGAGAATGATTAAGGTAATTAGGACGGCACTTGTTTCAAAATACAACCCAATACTATGAGTGCCCATATGTTGGAAATTCGTTAATACCAGATACACACTATAAAAGTAAGCTGCAGATGTCCCTAAAGCGACTAGTACATCCATGTTCGCACTCTTATTACGTAGTGCGAAGTAAGCACCTTTATAGAATGTCCAACCTATCCAAAACTGCACTGGAGTTGCTAATGCCCATTGTACAAATGGGTTCATTAAAATGTCTGGTACATACATCCACGAAGTAAATGTAAAATGAGCCACCATTGTCCATAATAGTGGGAGGGATAATAGTGCTGAGATTAGAAATAAACGAGTTTTCTTCTTGATTTCTACTTTACGATGATCAACTTTTTCTCCACGTTGCTCATTTTTAAATTCAGCATTGTAGCCTAGCATTTGAATTTTCTTGATGAAATCATGTGATGTCAAAACGGTAGGGTCAAAAGAAACTCGACCTGTTTCCAAAGCCAAATTGACTGTTGCGTTTTGTACACCCTCCATCCGATTAAGTCCTTTTTCAATACGTGTGGAACAAGCTGCACATGTCATTCCTATTATATTTAAGTCTACTTCTTCCTTCATTACGTCATAACCAAGGGTTCTAATTTTATCTTGTATAGCAGATATGTTTGTTTCCTCTTTGTTAAACACAACACTCGCTTTTTCAGTTGCAAAGTTAACGGTGGCACCAGTGACGCCTTCCATGCGTTGTAACCCTTTTTCTATTCGGTTAGCACAAGCAGCGCAGGTCATTCCAGTTATAGCAATATCACTCTTTTTTTCGCTCATGTCATACCTTCCCTTCCATACCGAGTAGGGGTATAATTCATTTAAAAAAATTACTGCGATTACCCGCAGCAATTTACTTTTTAAGCTCCTACCGTGTAACCTTGATCTTCAATCGTATCTGTAATTTTCTGCACATCCACGTCATTGTTAAATTCAACATTTACAGTTCCATTGTTTAACTCTACAAGAACTCTCTCCACGCCGTTGAGTGCTCCTACACTATTCTCAACGGATTTTACACAATGCCCACATGTCATTCCTTCTACTTGCAAAGTAATTTTATTCGTCATTTTAAATTCCTCCTCTTATTTTTTCATTAATTTTTGAAACGTAACTAATAATTCATCGAGCACTTCTTCATCACCTTGAGATAATCTGTCAACAACACAGCCTTTTAAATGCCCTTTTAATAGCACTTTTGCTACACTGTTTAATGCACTTTGAGTGGCAGAAAGTTGGGTGATAATATCATCACAATAAACGTCTTTATCTACCATGCCTTTAATGCCTCGAACCTGACCTTCAATCCGGTTTAATCGATGAACTAAATCTGTTTTTACAGATTCAGGATGATTACTTTTTCTACACGACTCATTTGAGACCACTGGATTTAATAATGCCTCTTCTACTATATTACCCATTTTTCCGGCCCCCTATCTAATTAAACTCATTATAAAGTACCTGCTAGGGGTATGTAAAGGAAAACGATTGATTAATTCATTAATTTCTATTTTACTACAAACTTACCGACCATCCCACTCTCTTTATGGCCAGGAATTGTGCAATAAAATTCATATGTACCTGCTTCATCAATTGAAAATGTTATTTCATTTGTAGTATGAGGTTCTGAATGCAAATGTATTACATCTTCCTTATTCTCATGCTGATGTGAAGATTCACTCATCAGTTTAAATGACAAGTCTTTAATTTCAATGTCATGAGCTACCTGATCAGAATTTTTTAATTCCAATGAAATGGGCATATTTTTTTCCACAACTATTTCGTCTGGTGAGTAACTCAAATCAGACGTTTCGATAACAATTTTTTTGATTTCTTGTTGTGTTTCGGATGCTTTATGTACATCATGTTCTTTGTCCTGTGAAATGGTTTTTGATTGTGCCTTCTCCATGTCTAATGAGTTCGCGAAAAATAATACTGAACCAATCATTAACATTGTTGAAATAGGCTTTAAGAACCAGCTTCTATTCTTAATTGTTGCCTTGTCCGAAGTGGTCAGTATAATCAAAAGAAATATCGTACAAATGGAGAAAAGTAAAAAAGCCTTGATAAACATATTTGCTTGTTCAACCGGAAGCATTTCTCCTAACATCGCACCCATCATGCCGCCCATCAAACCAGACATTAATCCTTCGACAGATGATAGGAATCCAAAGCATATTCCGCATAGGAAACCTGCTAGTATTCCGAATGACATTCCTAAAATTGTCGAGAGAAATAAGTCTCCTTGATAACTAACTCCAAACGTAACACCAGCTGTAAGGCCGACATTCATGCCCAAAAACATTGCAGTAATCATTCCCGACAAATGAGTAATATGATACTGACTACCTTTTATGCTTAGTATTATAGATATCAGAGTTGTAACACCTAATAAAATCAAAACAAATAAATGAAAGTGACTCAATATAATACCCCCTTTGGGTACATGTTATGTAGATTTAATCTAATTAATGCTTATTATTGAAGGGGAATATGAATTTTAATAAAAAGGCTTTCCTATAAATAATAGACTTGGGCTACCGGGTCGCTATTGACTGCAAACCTACTGCACCATATCCTATAGAGTGAAAAGGAGTGAAGTGACTACGTCACTTCACTCCTCTGTTTTTCGTCCAGGCAATCTTGCGGCGGGTGTGCGTCCGATACGCCCCTTAACCCATGGGCATACAGAGGTTGTTCAAAAAGTCCGCTAAAAATAGCTGTCGCATCTCTTCGTTGGCTTGCTTCTCTGCTCCTTACGCATCAACACCATACGCTCCGGTGCTCGAAGGCTACGCCGCCTCGACCTACTCGGCTCTTTTTATGCTCCTTTTTGAACACGCACTTATAGTAAAAAATATCTTATTTCCACTAAATATGAACCAGTCTGATAATTAATGGAAACCACCGGCAGGGATTGACCATAAGTAAAAACCCTCGTTTACTTTTTAAATCGACGTTTCATTGGGTCATTTTTTACCATGAATTTCTCTTCTTTTATTCAAGATTACTAACAAGTTCCTTCAACAGATTCTCTTCTACTGGTCCCCTAATCTGATGCCCAATTGTTCCATCTGTATTTATTATATACGTCATTGGGAGCGTAAGAATCTGATATGCGTCCATTACTTCCCCTTTATTATCAAACAGAATTGGAAATGTTAGTCCGTACGCATCGACAAATTTCCTCACCATTTCAGGTCTATCCTGAGTTGTCATATTAACCGCAATAATTTCTACATTTGCCGAATCTTTATTTTTCTTATAATATTTCTCCAAATGTGGCATTTCATCCTTGCATGGAGGACACCATGTTGCCCAAAAGTTTAGGATAACTTTTTTCCCCTTATAATCTGACAGTTTCACGACTTCTCCAGTGAGTGTAGTAAGTTCGAAATTAGGTGGAACATTGCCTTTTTTTAGCCCAATCTCTGCTTCAAGAGCATTATTAGCTGTTACAGGCGCGAAGTATTCGTCTGGTTCCGTTGATTTCACATTTATAACTATCATTGCGCAGATAATCAAAGCAGTGACGACCAAGCCTGCATTTCTTTTAATCACAATTTAACCTCCATTAATCTTATCATTACAATTATAGTGTTCAATTATGTTACCCAATATTTTTAATATTAGTTTGCACAGAAAAGATAATCTTGTGAATTCCCGATAAATTCATTTACAAGAAAAACCGGGCAAAGTGCGCCCGGTCCTTTTAAGATGGGTAACCATAGAAACCCATTTATTTCCGCTACGGTGGACGCTTTTCGCGGGCATGGCTTCAGTCTCCTCGTCACTGTAAAAACATGTGCTCCTG
>NZ_ALJG01000299.1 GCF_000286315.1 Paenisporosarcina sp. TG20
ACAAGCGACATAACAACACCTCTGTTCCTTGGTATAATTATACCAAGGAATACGAAAGAAGTCAACGAAACTATTAGATAAAACCTTGATCTAGAGCGGTTTTTGTATATTCATTGGTATAATTTTTCGGGAATGCAGGTTTTACATGAAAAAAGGGCTATCCTTAAAAGTCATTTTCTATGACTTTTGGGACAGCCCTAACATTGAATTCTATAAATTAATTCGACTAACTATCAAATTACAACAACTTCACCGAAAGCTGTCTATCAATTAAATTTAGGATATATTATAAAATTTAGGGGATTATAATAATATCAATAATTTGTTTTAACGGAGGTAACTTAATGAAAATGATGATAGTCCTTTTGGCTGTATTTTCTAACGTTCTCTTTCAGCCCACTTCACCGTCTAATTTAAATGACCAAGTAACCCCTGTATCTGAAGTACTAGGAGTATTCTGGGATCCACAAGTTGTAGTTCAAAATAACGTTGAAAATAAAGAAGTTCCAGCATTTGAAGAAGTTTTATTAGAAATCGGGTATAAAGAAGTTAACATAGCTCTACAAGAGAGCACAGAACATTTTAAGCGTAGTATTGCTTTGCCTACAGAACTTCCTCCTGTTATTTTCACTCACAGTTTTGGTCGATTTAAACACTCATACGGAAAAGAAAATGAGCAATTTGAAATAAGCTATTTAAATGAGCATTTCGATCAAAATCATTATCAGATTCGAATTAAACCAGTCAAATACAAAATAGAAATTAGTGAAAAGAAAATTAGCCAAGTAATTAAATTAAGTGATGGAAGTGAAGCAATTTACAGTACTAATTTTCCACTTCTGGATCTTCTTGCATTTGAAGAAGATGAATGGCAATATATTTTATTAGTGGATAAGAGAATCTCAAAAACCGTAACAAAAGAAATTTTAGTCAATATCGCAAATACTATTAAGTAAAACAGCTCATTAAGAAAGCACTATCACTCTGGATATAAGCAGTTTTAGCAGTTATTTTCTATACTGTAGACTTGGGTTTTCGGGTCCTTTTTGGATAGCAATCCGAAAACTTTAGTCAAGCAGATTAGAAAAGTTAAATTTACTGTCTTCAAAGTTGTTCTTATACCCTATGCGTTTGTTTCAATCATAGCAATTAATCCTGCGACTGCTTGTTCCTCGTCTGACCCTTCTGCACTGATAATGACTGCTGAGTCTTTACTAATAGCTAAGCTCATAATACCCATAATACTTTTTGCATTTACTTTTTTGTCACCTTTTGTTAAATATACATCTGCTTGAAAACGATTTGCTTCTTGTACAAAAAGAGCAGCTTGTCTTGCCTGTAATCCCGACTTCAATGCCACTTGTCCTTGTTTTTCAACCATTCAGTCATGCCCCCTTAAATTCATCCGTTTTGTATTATTTTTATGTTAGCTGAAATATGTCATTACTACAACTATCTATCACTTTATCAAACATTCCCGCCACCACGAAGTCTATCTGCGATTTCATCAAGCCTACGCAATCGGTGATTAATACCTGACTTACTGATATTTCCTGTAGAAACCATTTCACCTAGTTCCTTTAGTGTTACATCCTGGTACTCCACACGTAAACGAGCTATTTCTCTTAGTTTCTCTGGTAATTGATCTATGCCCATGACGTTATCAATAAATCGAATATTCTCCACTTGACGAATAGCTGCACCAATCGTTTTATTTAAATTAGCAGTTTCACAATTCACAAGACGATTTACACTGTTTCTTAAATCTCGAATAATTCGTACATCTTCAAATTTCAATAGTGCGTGATGTGCACCAGTAATACTGAAGAAGTCCGAAATTTTTTCTCCTTCTTTTAAATACGTTATAAAACCTTTTTTACGCTCAATGGTTTTAGCATTTAAATTAAAGCCATTCATTAAATTCACAAGCGCTTCACTATGGTCTTTATATACTGAATATATTTCCAAATGATAAGCAGCTGTTTCAGGATTATTAACTGACCCACCAGCTAAAAATGCACCGCGCAAATAGGCGCGTTTACAACAATTCTTTTTAACCAATTCCTTAGAAATTGTATGATTGAATTGAAAATCTTCTGAGATGATTTTCAAATCTTCTAGCAATGATTTTGAGCCATCCCTTACTCGACAAATATATACATTATTTTTCTTTAATCTCATCTTTTTTCGAACTAATAATTCGACTTGATAAGGATATAACTCTTTCATTAAAGTATATAAGCGTCTGGCGATAGCGGCATTTTCTGTTTGAACATCTAGACTTAAACTCCGATTGGCAAATGAAAGCGCACCGTTCATACGAATCAGTGCAGATAATTCTGATTTCGCACAACAAGGTATTATGTCATATTGCGTCAATTCTTTTTTAGCTTCAGATGCAAATGACATAGGTAAAACCCCCTAAGAGCGAGAATTAGATAGATGTTTGCTTGATTGCATTTTCCCTATCTTCCGCGTATTGGACGAGCCATTCTGCAACTTTGGTTGCATCATGTCGTATAGCTCCATCCTGTATGGTCGCGATATCTTTTTTGACCACTGTTATCCCTAATTTATTTAATTGGGTTTCATCATAACTTACCGGTTTGGATTGTTCTTGTTCATATACTTTTTGAACGGACATAGGAACTTCATCCGTGTTTAATAAAATAGTTTGTATAAAAGGGGCTCCCATATGTAACATAAGTGCATTAACATGATCAGCAGCTGTGTACTCATGGGTTTCTCCAACTTGTGTCATTAAGTTACAGATATAAATGTTTTGAGCATTTGATTTCAAAATTGCTTTTTGTATACCCTTCACTAATAAATTGGGTAAAATACTAGTATATAAACTTCCTGGACCAAATACGAGTAAATCAGCTTTTTGTATTGCTTTAATTGTCTCTGATAGTGGTTCTACATCATTTGGCGTTAAAAATACACGTCGAATACGTTGATTATACGTAGGGATTTTAGACTCTCCCGTAACGATTGTGCCATCTTCTAATTCTGCATGAAGTGTAATCGTCTGATTGGCAGCTGGTAAAATCGTGCCATGAACATTTAATACACGACTCATTTCACGAATTGCATGTGAAAAGTCACCCGTAATGTCTGTTAAGGCCGTTAACATTAAATTACCTAAAGAATGGCCACCTAAATCTGCTGATTGACTAAAGCGGTACTGAAACATTTCTTCTACCAAAGGCTCTACATCTGATAATGCAGCCATTACTTTTCGAATATCTCCTGGTGGAGGTATATCGTAATCGTCTCGAAGTCTGCCAGAGCTTCCACCATCATCTGCAACTGTAACAATTGCAGTAATGTTTACAGGAAATTTTTTTAATCCCCGAAGTAACGTGGACAAACCAGTTCCCCCGCCGATAATGACGATTCTTTTGCGGCGTTTGGAACGTCCCATCCCATCAACCCTCTCTCTTTTTGACGTCACGATGTGTACTTACTGTATGATAATCTTTTAGAAATAAGTTAGAGAAGTATTCTGTAAGGGTAACTGAGCGGTGTTGTCCACCCGTACAACCAAATGCAAGAACAAGTTGACGTTTACCTTCTCGTTTATATTGAGGAATCATATAGGTTAGTAGATCCGTCATTTTTTCAATTAATATTTGGGTTTCAGGCCATTTTAATACATAATCAGATACTTCGGAATCTAATCCCGTCATACTACGTAAATCTTCAATATAATAAGGGTTAGGTAAGAATCGTACATCAAACACTAAATCAGCATCGATTGGTAAACCATGTTTATAACCGAAAGACATTACATTTAAAGTAAACATTGAATTTCCATTAGAAGAAAATTCTTCTTGGATTTTCTCGCGAAGTTCCTTCGGTTTATACGTAGACGTATTGTAAATAAATTGTGCTCTTCCTTTCAACTCAGAAAGTAATAAGCGTTCTTTTGCAATACCATCCAAAGGTAATCCTGCTGGCGCTAAAGGGTGCGAGCGACGTGTTTCTTTGTATCGTCTAACAAGGGTTTCATCATCTGCTTCTAAAAATAAAATTTTTGGCTGCACCATATTTACTTTCGCCATTTCATCTAGCGCACCGATTAACGAATCAAATAAGTCTCCACCACGCATATCCATTACGGTGGCAATACGATTCATATCTTTACCTGATTCCTTCATTAATTTTAAAAATGTCATTAACAATGCTGGTGGTAAGTTATCAATACAGAAAAAACCAAGATCTTCAAAGCTTTGAATGGCGACTGTTTTCCCTGCACCTGACATTCCGGTAATAATGACAAATTCTGAATCTTGAGTTTGTAGTGATTCTTTCATTGTTTATTCCTCCTCAGTCGAAGCTTGAATTTCCTCTTGAATTAAATCAAAATCTTTTGTATACACAAATGTACCATACTGAATTCCTTTGCCAGAGACAGCAAATTGTAAGTTTGTTCTGTCTCCTTCAGCCATTGGTAAATGGGCTAAATCCTCCACAGGATGCCACTCTAGAATTCCTTCGTTGGTAAACTTAAAAGGAATTCCTTTTACGTCATGTGCAACAAAAGTAAATAACATCCACTCATTTTTATCTTCTTGCTCTCCAAGGATGACCATTGTATAAACACCTTTTAGATGAGGATTTACTGGTATTGTATTCGTTTCTTCTTTAAACTCTCTAATAGCGGAGTTGTAGATGGACTCTCCAGCTTCCATTTTACCCCCGGGTGCTACATACCAATTTCTGCGTGGTTTTTTTAATAAAAGGACTTTATTATCTTTTAGTACAATTAAATTTGCTATACGTTGCATGGCTGACACTCCACATCCAAATAAACTCACTATTACTATTATACAACTTTGTAGTGATCTTATCATGAATATGAAAAAAAGAAGCTGTTTCTTCGAAGTTAATCGAGAAACAGCTTATCAAAATAATGCTATAAAAAGGGGGTCAATTTACTACCCTTAATATACACCTTTATTATTACGCGAGTGTTACAAATACGTTAAACAAATATTAAAAACTAAATCTTTAGGCTTAACTTTTCATGTAATTCTTCTATATAATGCTGTGCTGCTTGTGCTGCAATACTTCCATCACCTGTTGCAGTTACGATTTGACGCAATGTTTTTTCTCGTACATCTCCTGCAGCAAAGATACCAGGAATGCTTGTTTCCATTTGATCATTCGTCAGGATATAGCCATTTTCATTTAATATACCTAGATTTTTAAATGGTTTAGTTAATGGAAGCATACCGATATAAATAAATACCCCATCTGCTTTAAATTCTACTTCAGAACCGTCCACAGTTGATGCCAGCGTCACACTGCCCACTTTTCCATTATTATCATTAATCTCTTTTACGGTATTATTCCAAATGAAATCAATTTTTTCATTAGCAAACGCACGGTCTTGGAGGATTTTTTGAGCACGTAACTCATCACGGCGGTGAACGATTGTCACTTTGCTAGCGAAACGAGTTAAATATACACCCTCTTCAACTGCAGAGTCTCCTCCACCAACGACTACTAATTCTTTATTTTTAAAGAATGCCCCATCACAGACTGCACAATAACTAACCCCACGCCCTCCGAGTTCAGTTTCGCCTGGAATACCCATCTTTTTATATTCAGCGCCGGGAGTTAGAATAACGGCACGTGCTTTATATTCTTTACCACCCGCTTTTATTGTTTTAAAAGCTTCACCATCAACAATTTCTTTCACATCACCGTATGCATACTCTGCGCCGAATTTCTTTGCATGAGCAAGCATCTTGGTAGAAAGCTCTGGTCCTAAAATATGTTCGAACCCAGGATAGTTTTCAACTTCTTCAGTATTTGCCATTTGGCCACCTGGAATTCCTCGTTCAATCATTAAGGTAGATAAATTTCCACGTGATGTATAAACAGCCGCTGTCATACCTGCGGGTCCTGCACCAATAATTACAACATCATAAATTTTTTCTTCAGTCATTAATAAAGCCTCCTAAACCGATACATCTTACATAAATCGTATAAGATTTGTGTCACTCATTCAACTTTTTTGCTTAAGCATCAAAGAGTGGCAAAAATTGAGTAAGTTCATTTACATACTTCGTAATAGTTGGCGTAGTAATTTCATAATTCTCAGCAAACCATTTTTTTGTAATTCCTTCAGTACGTGAAGACTGAAACATATAGTCCGCAGCGGCAGCTAAAGCATTTGGATTTTTAAATGCATACCCCTTATCAATTGCCCGTTCAATTAATACAAACCACATTTGAAACAAAAACGATCTATCAACTGTAATTGGATTATTTTTTCCATACAATATTTCAGTCGCATCAAGTGCACGTATAAAAGAGCGTTCATCAGGTGTTTTTGCTTTAATTCCGTGTCCAAGAGAATGGGCTAATAGCCACTTTTCCATTGTTGAATAGGTTTCAACATTTACGTATTCTGGATGTGCTAATATTTCTTGTTTATGAGCAGACTTACCAATTAAAAACAAACCAAATAAACGCTCACTTCGATAAGCATTTTCTAGTTTTTCAACTACAAAATCCCGATTATTCTCCATTCCCTTTAGGGATTCACCTTCTAATTGTCCAACCCACGGTTCAAGTCCTTCTTTTTCAGGATCAATTTGAATCAATTGCTTCCAAGAATGGCGGGCCTCTTTTTCATGACCTGAAAAGTACGCTGAATGTGATAGCCAAAAATAAAATCCAGGGTCTCCCTCATATCCTCGTTTCTGAAGCGATCTCAACCATTTATATGCATCTTCATATCGGCCCATTAAGGCAAAAGTTGCCCCTAGTTTATAGCGGTGTTCTATCATATACGGTTGTATTTTGCTCAGTAAGTTTAACAAATGATTGAGCTCTGGCTCATTTTTGTCGTAATAATGAATGACCGCTAAATTACACAATCCATGTAAATTCCCTGTGTTTTCTTCTAATACTTTATGCAATAATGCTTTTGCTTGGTCAACTTCACCAATATAAAAATAAGCTAGAGCTAAGTTATTATAAGCAGCCCAAAAATCAGGATTGTCTTCAATTAATTTTTCTAATACTTCTATCGCTTTGTCGAAATTTCCTTTTTCCATCATACGTCGAGCTTTTTCTTGAATAATTAATATTTCACTTCCAAAATTAACGTCTTCAAACAAAGGAAATTCTTCTTGTTCTGAGAAGTCGAGGATTTCCATAGCTTCTTCTACATATGAACCATTTGTATCCAATTCTATATACTTATTCGCATACTTTCGTGCATCTGCAAGAAAACCTAGATGTGCATTTACTTCCGATAAGAAGAATACAATCTCAGTTTCATTAGGGTCCAGACTATGTGCTGTTTCCAATAATTCAAGTGCGTGATCGTATTTCTCTACTTCCATTTCCACAATAGCGTATTGCATTAAAATAAGCGGATCATCTGGACTCAGTTCCGCTGCACGCCTTAAATATTTATGCGCTTTTTCAAACTGTTCTCGATTAAGAGCTAATAACGCTTTTTGATAATAATATTCGCCTGTTGGAATAAATGAGACGATCTTTTCATTCGTTGGTTGTTTATGTTGTTTTTTCAATTAATGCCTCCGAAAAAATAAAAAGGAACACATTAGGTTCCTTTTCAGAATTTCTTTATTATATCACAGAATTTTATGATTTACCCTCATGCCGTTTCTGTAATACTTCCAAAACATCATATAAGTTAACTTTTTGTTCTTGTAGCAATACTAACAAGTGATACAATAAATCTGCTGCTTCCCATTGCAATTCATTTGCATCCCGATTTTTCGCTGCAATTACCACTTCTGTCGCTTCTTCACCAATTTTTTTACCTATTTTATCTACGCCTTTTTCGAATAGATATGTAGTATATGCTCCTTCTGGCATCGCTTTTTCTCGGTCTTGAATAACCTGGACTAAATTAGAGAGTATTCCAAAGCTGCCGACAGGTTGACTTGGAGTTACGATATGTTTATGGAAACAAGTATCTTCACCAGTATGACAAGCTGGTCCTTTAGGTAGTACCTCAACAACTAGGGCATCATCATCACAATCTGTTCGAATTGCTATTACTTGTTGTGTATTACCGCTTGTAGCACCTTTATTCCATAACTCTTTTCTAGAACGACTAAAAAACCATGTTTCTTTTGTTTCAATTGTTTTCTCAAGTGACTCTCGGTTCATATACGCAACCGTGAGAACTTCTTTCGTTTGAGCATTTTGTACAACTGCTGGTATAAGCCCATTACTATCAAATTTTAGTGAATCTATTTGGAAAGATGTCATCTCACTGTCACTCCTTTCTCTCGTAAAATACTTTTCACTTCACTTATGCTTGTTTCCTTGTAATGAAATATAGAAGCAGCAAGTGCAGCATCTACGTCTACTTTTGTAAAGACGTCATAGAAGTGTTGTGCATTCCCTGCTCCACCGCTAGCAATAACAGGAACGTTGACTGCGTCATTTACAGCTTGTGTTAAAGCTAAATTAAATCCACTTTTTTCTCCATCTTGATCCATTGATGTAAGCAGTATTTCGCCAGCACCTAAACGTGTAGCTTCTTGAGCCCATTTAACTGCTGTTAATTCCGTCTCATGCCTTCCCCCATGGGTATAGACCATCCATGTCCCTTTCTCTTGAGACCATTTAGCATCTATTGCCACTACAATGCATTGTGACCCGAAAAACGCTGCGCCTTCTGCAATTAACTGTGGACGTTCGATAGCTGAGGTATTCACAGAAACCTTATCAGCACCTGCACGCAACATTTTTTTCATGTCATTAAGCGTGCGTATGCCACCCCCAACTGTAAAAGGTATCGCCAGTGTTGCTGCAGTTTTTCGCACCACATCTACCATCGTTTCTTTTCCTTCATGAGAAGCTGAAATATCTAAAAATACTAATTCATCAGCTCCTTGTTCATCATAAAACTTTGCGAGTTCAACTGGATCACCAGCATCACGCAAGGACACAAACTGGACACCTTTGACCACGCGTCCTTCCTTAACATCTAAACAAGGAATGATTCGTTTCGTTAACATGAAGTCACCTCACTCAAAACTTCGGGTAAAGTAAATCGATTCTCATATAGTGCTTTGCCAATAATGACCCCACTAATCAATGAGTGAGTTGCTGCATCCGCCACTTTTTTCACATCTTCAAGCGAACTAATTCCACCAGAAACGATGACTTCTGCTCCTGTTGCTTCAGCGAGTAATTCATTTGCCAAAATATTTGGTCCGGTTAACGTGCCATCTGTCGCGATATCAGTGAATATGAAAATCTTTGCACCATTATTTGCGAAGTATTGCCCAACTTCAATTGCTGACTTTGTCGATGTTTCTAGCCATCCATGAGTTGCCACCATGCCATCTTTTGCATCAATTCCAATCACAATACGATGTGCCCCAAACTTTTGAATAAACGATACCGCTAACTCAGGTTGCGAAATAGCTAAGCTACCTATAATTACACGTTTTACCCCGTTATCCAGATAATGTTGAATATCCTCTTCAGTCCGAATTCCCCCACCTATTTGAACATTTACACCTAACTCAGTTGCAGCTCGGATGACATCTTTATCGTGAATTCGCTTGCCATCTTTAGCTCCGTCTAAATCTACCATATGTATCCATTTAGCACCTTGACTTACAAACGTTTTCGCCATTTCAAAAGGAGAGTCTGCATAGATTGTTTCTTGATTATAATCACCTTTAAACAAGCGAACGCATTTCCCTCCACGCATATCAATTGCTGGATATATTTCAATCGATGTCATGTGTTTTGTCTCTCCCTATCTCTAACTTGTCTAACCCACTGACCCAATAAGTATTTCCCAAACGGCCCCGATTTTTCCGGGTGAAATTGCATGCCTGTGATATTACCTTTTTGGACAATTCCAGGTACTACTTGTCCACCATATGTGCTACTTGCTACAACTTCATGTTGTGTCGTATTTCGAGCTAAAAATGAGTGGACAAAGTATACATGTGTCGAATCTTCTTTATCTAGGTCCGGTAGCCATGATGGTTGTTGTGTAAATGATAGCGGGTTCCAGCCCATATGAGGAATTCGGACACGTTGTTGTGAGTCGGAATCATTAAATTTTTGAATTCTACCAGTTAATAACCCTAACCCAGTTGTTAAACAATTTTCTTTACTATCCTCATATAAAAGTTGCATACCTAAACAAATTCCTAGTAAGGGTTTATTGGTTTTTACAAGTTGTTTAATATAAACATCTAAACCCAACTCATTTAATCGACTCATTGCATCCGGAAATGCCCCTACACCAGGCAATAGATATCCATCCATTTGATTAAGAACTTTAATATCTGACGTTATAAATACCTCACAGTTTAGTCTAAGTAAAGCCTGTTCAACACTGTATAAATTTCCCATTCCGTAATCAATAACGCCTATTTTCATGTTAATAATCCTTTCGTTGATGGCACCCCTTTGACACGTGCATCTATTGAGACAGCCTCATCAAGTGCTCTTGCCAATGCTTTAAAGATTGCTTCAATCATATGGTGTGTATTGTGACCATAGTGAACAATAACATGGACATTCATTCGTGCTTCTAATGCAAACTTCCATAAAAATTCATGAACAAGTTCTACATCAAAATTTCCCACTTTTCCTTTAGGAAGATCAGCTCTGAATTCTAAATGTGGACGGTTCGAACAATCAATTACCACTTGGGCTAATGCATCGTCCATAGGTACAAAGGCATTCCCGTATCTACGAATCCCTTTTTTATCGCCAAGCGCTTCTTTTACTACTTGTCCTAAAACAATACCGATATCTTCCGTTGTATGGTGGTCATCGATATGCGTATCCCCAGATGCTTGAATGGTCGCATTAAAGTGTCCGTGTTTAACAAATAGATCAAGCATATGATCCATAAATGGAACGCCTGTATCGATTGTTGCTTGACCTTCCCCATCTAGTTGAAGTGTCACATTCACTGTTGTTTCATTGGTTACTCTATTAATCGTTGCTTTTCGTGTCATGATTGATCCTTCTCCTTTGTCCAACTTCTTGATTCTACGGCTCGTGCATGAGCTTCTAAACCTTCCATCCTTGCAAGACGCGCAACCTTTGGTGAGTGCTGTCTCCAAGTTTCTTCAGAATAATAAATTACGCTAGTCTTTTTCACAAAATCGTCAACTGATAGCGGGCTAGAAAATCGCGCAGTACTATTAGTTGGTAAAACGTGATTTGTTCCTGCAAAGTAATCCCCAATAGGTTCTGAACTATAACGTCCAATAAAGATTGCTCCAGCATGACGAACTTGTTGTGCAATTTCTTGTGGATTAAGAGTCATGATTTCTAAGTGTTCAGGTGCTAACTTATTAACAGCATTAATAATCTCTGTCATTGTTTCTGCAACATAGATTCTCCCAAAATTTTCAACAGACGCTCGTGCGATTTTTTCCCGCGGGAGAGTAGACAGTTGTTTTTCAACTTCGTTAGCCACTTCATCTGCAAGTAAATAACTTGTAGTTAATAAAATTGGACATGCCATTGGATCATGTTCGGCTTGAGATAATAAATCTGCTGCTACTTCATCAGCATATGCTGTGTCATCCGCGATGATTGCAATTTCACTTGGACCTGCAATCATATCGATAGCAACCAATCCAAATACTTCACGTTTAGCTAATGCAACAAAAATATTTCCTGGACCGGTTATTTTATCCACCGGTTTAATTGATTCCGTGCCATATGTCAATGCCGCAATTGCTTGCGCTCCACCTATTTTATAAATTTCCTCGATACCCAATATTGATGCTGCTACCAATACTGCATCAGGTAGTGAACCTTGATCGTTCGGAGGTGAAACGATTACTATTCGCTCCACTCCTGCTACTTGAGCAGGTATTACATTCATTAATACTGAAGATGGATAGGAAGCTAAACCACCTGGTACATATAGACCCACGGATTCTAAAGGACTAACTCGTTGACCAATGAAAGAAGTATTTTTCAAGTCTACTTCATAATCGAAACGTTTTTGTTTTTCATGAAAAACCCGAATATTATGAGCAGCTTCTTCCATATCTTTTTGAAGGACAGGATCAAATGATGCTTTTGCATGGTTAATTTCATCAATTGAAACACGGAAATTGTCTAATTTAACATGATCCCATTTCTCACTATATTCTGTGATAGCCATGTCACCACGGTTTTTCACATCAGCCAAAACCAATCTCACCGTTTCCAATTGCTGTGCGTTACCCATATCTAATGGTCTTTTTAATGAAATATCTTGTGATAAAGAAATGATTTGCATGTTATATTCTCCTTACTCCATTGAATCTTTAAGCCGCTTTACCATGTCTCGAATTCGTTCACTTTTTAAACGATAACTTACAGGATTTGCAATTAACCTCGATGTTACATCAACAATGCGCTCATATTCAACTAATCCATTTTCAGTTAATGTTCGTCCAGTTGAAACAATGTCTACAATTCTATCAGCTAATCCAATCATCGGCGCCAATTCGATTGAACCATTTAAGCCAATAATTTCTACTTGCTCACCTTTTTCTTTGTAAAAATCAGAAGCAATTTTTGGATATTTGGTTGCTACTCGAGGTGCAATATCATTCATCAACGTATTTGGTAAGCCTGCAGTTGCAATATAACATTGACTGATTTTCAAATCTAATAATTCATGAACACTTCGTTTTTGCTCAAGTAATACATCTTTACCTGCTATTCCGATGTCTGCTACACCATGCTCTACATAAACTGGTACATCCATTGGCTTCGCTAAAATAAATCGTATTCTTTCATGTGGAACTTCAACGATGAGTTTACGAGATTCTTCCAAATCATCTGGTAACTGAAACCCAGCCTTTTGAAGTAATGCATATGCTTCTTCAAAAATTCGTCCTTTGGGCATTGCAATTGTCAGTTCACTCATCGTCTGCCATCTCCTTCTATTAACCATTGAACATCAGTAAAGTTAGTTTGGTATGCATGTTTGTCTTCAACACTATCAAGACACTGTATTGTTGTACGAATACCTTGATATCTTAATTTCCCTGCCTCTATAACAGCTTTCATATAATTAGTTTCATCAAAGAAAATCAAGGTGTGAGGTTCTAGTGGCGATGTTGAAGTCATCACCTCAAGTAGACGATCAACACGTAATCCGAATCCAGTTGCACCCACATTTGAGTTGAATTCTTGCAACAATCCGTCATAACGCCCTCCATTTCCAATCGCAAAACCAGAACCACTAGCAAAAACTTCAAATAGCATTCCAGTGTAATAACTCATTTCGCTCGTTAATGTTAAATCATATGTCACCATATTTGAGAGGCCCGCATTTTGTAGTAAAGAGGACAAGTTCTGTAAGTATGAAAACATTGTCACTTGTTTAGGGTTTGTTTTATCGATAAATGGACTTAACTGCTGAATTGAATCCACATTAGAAGCCTGTCCAATAAATTCAATAAAGCTCCGCTCTTGTTCTTCTGAAAGATTAAAAGTTTTTAGAGTTTCTTCAAATCCAACCATATTTTTTTCTACCAGTAGTTTGTGCAATTCAGTCACTTGTTCTTCAGATTGTGTCAGTTGTAACAATATAGATTGCAGTAGTCCCGCATGTCCTACTGTTAGTCGATAATCATCAATCCCAAGTTCCTGAACAAATTCAGCTGCCGTAATAATCATTTCAGCATCTGCATAAACAGAAGTATCTCCAATCAACTCTACTCCCATTTGTTCAAATTCAGCTGGTCTGCCTCCTTCGTGTTCTTGAGCACGAAATACATTGGCGAAATATGCAAGACGCAACGGAATCTGTTCTTTTAATAATTTAGATGTTGCTACACGAACAATTGGCGTCGTCATGTCAGGTCTGAGCACAAGAGTCTCGCCTTGACGGTCTACTAATTTAAACAATGATGAATCTGGAATGGCAGATGCTTTTCCTATGGTTTCATAGTACTCAACTGTTGGTGTTTTTATAAAATCAAAACCACGTGATCTGAAGAATTTTCTTCCAACGTCACGTACATTTTCTTTTTTTTCATTGATTAATGGAAAAGAATCTCTCATTCCTAGAGGTTTTTCAAATTTTTGTATTGGTGTCATTTTAAACCCACTTCCTAAAATAAGGATATTTCGCTTTAGCGTGCTAACATACTACTACGATGAAATAAAACTTATTTTATCTCAACTAATAGGGTGCGTCAATAGAAAAGACCCCTTGAAGCATTGAAAATATCTTCATGAGGTCTTTTCTGTTTTCAGTCGGCGACGAGTTGCCATTTCTTCGGCTGAATAAATAACTTTCATTGGATTGCCTCCGACAAAACTTCCTGCTGGCACATCTTTATGCACCAATGTTGCTGCAGATACAATTGCATCGTCTCCAATTTGTACACCTGGTAAAATAGTAGCATTTGCTCCTATCATCACTCGATCACCAATCAACACGTCACCTATTCGAAATTCTTCAATTAAGTATTCATGTGCTAAAAGAGTTGTGTTATACCCGATGATTGAATTTTTTCCTATTGATATTCTTTCTGGAAACATCACATCTGGCATGACCATTAATGCAAAAGAAGTCTGGTCTCCAACTTTCATATGCAAAAAGCGACGATATAAAAAACGTTTAAATGGCAATGACGGACTGTATCGGCCGAGCTGAATTACAATAAAGTTCTTCATAACTTTCCAAAATGATACTGTTTTATAAATATGCCAAAGGGAGTTGGCCCCTTCTACCGGGAAACGTTCTGTTCGTCTCATAATGACTGACCCTCTACAATTTCAAGTAGCTCCGAAATATGTTGCAACATGTAGGTAGGTTTAAACGTCGCTAGATAGGCTTCTCCTTTGACCGTCCATGCAACACCAGCTGTTCGTACAAATGCATTTTGACCACCCTCTATATCATGAGAATTGTCACCTATCATTAATGCTTCTTCTTGTGTCGCGTTCAGACGCTTTAGCGCAAGCAAGATCGGCTCTGGATGTGGCTTAGGATTTACTACGTCATCAAGTCCAATCACAACTTCAAATATATCCTCAATTTGCATAAACTTTAAACCTTTAAGAATAACGTTTTTCGTTTTTGTTGAAACAATCGCCATTTTAATCCCGCGTTCTTTTAATAATCGAAGCGTTTCAACTACACCATCGTACTCAACAACCAATTGATCGTGCATGTCAACATTCCATACACGATATTCTTCAATCAATTCTTCAGTCAAAGTCTCATCAATAGCATCAAATGTTTGTTTCAAAGAAGGCCCAATAAAGGGCAGCACATCATCTCTTGTATAACGCAAAGGGTATGCCTTACCCAGTACATTTAAAAATGTTTGAATGATGAGCTCGTTCGTGTCTAACAACGTACCATCGAAATCGAAAAGAAGCGTAGTAATCGGTTGTGTTGTCATGAAGTCAGAACTTCCTTTCGTTTCTGGTTTTCGGCTCGTTTCCAAACTGCGGCGACAATAATTGTTAAGACACATGCGGTACTAAGTCTTAGTAAGAATAACGGTAGAATCGGAATTCCGAGAGGTATAAAAATGAGCGTATCTTCTATTATTGCATGACAGGCGACCAAAAAGATAAAAACTAGTGTGACATCCTTCTTACTAACCCCGTCATCTTGTAATGCTTGTATCATTATTCCTGCACCAAAAGCCAAACCAACAACCAAACCTGAAACAAGTGTCATCGAAGCATTTGGTGCAATACCAAGTAACTTCATGAACGGTGCTAGTTTTTGTGAAAATTTTTGTAAGTATTTCTTGTCTTTTAAATATTGAACACCAACCATAAGAGGGATGACTACCATAGCAAGCTGTAATACTCCAAAGCTTGCTTTTTGTAACCCAAGCAAGACGATTTCCATCCATCCACTAGGAATTTCAACCGCTATTGGTGCGATTCCATATTGTGCAATGTCTGATCCGCCTGACCAAACAAGATTTATTACAATGGCTGATATAGCAGCAAGTCCAAATCTAACCAGTAAAACGACCCATAATTTGACGCCAACTTTTAAAGCAACTGCAGTCTCAATAAACATATTATGAGAAAACGATAACATAACAGCTAGGATGAATACTTCTTTTACCGTCAATTCTAATGAAAGAATTCCTGCAATTGCAGCATATACACTGAGCACATTACCTAAAACCAATGGTATTGCTGCATCTCCTCTTAAACCGAAAAGGCCCATTATCGGGGATACTAAATCAATAATCCATGGGAACACTGGCGTATACTGCAAAATTACGAGTATCAAAGTGATAGGGAAAATAATTTTGCTTAGTGTCCAAGAAGTTTTTAAACCAACTAACAGACCATTTTTTATTGTATTCATATACATAACTTCCTTACTTATGCGTCTTTATAACGCACAGGGTCTTTAGTTTTCATACGGCGGTAAACTATAATTGCAATCCCTACAACTATGGCAATAATTGAAACCACTTGAGCAGTTCGTATTTCACCAATTAAATATAAACTGTCAGTACGCATTCCTTCAATAAAGTATCGGCCGAATGAATACCAAATTATGTAGAATAATACCATTTCTCCACGTATTAAGTTAACACGACGCAATAATATTAATAGTATTACACCTGTAAAATTCCAAAGAGACTCATATAAAAAAGTAGGATGATAATATGTACCATCTATACGCATTTGATTAATAATCCACTCTGGTAAAAACATGTTTTCTAAAAATGTACGTGACACTGGTCCACCATGCGCTTCTTGATTCATAAAGTTACCCCAACGCCCGACTGTTTGCCCAATTAAAATACTCGGCGCCACTACATCTGCCATTTTTAAAAATGATATATTACGTTTTTTAGTGAATATATAAGCAGTAATAAATGAAGCGATTAACGCTCCATGTATCGCTAGTCCACCTTCCCATATTTTAAAGATTTGACTCGGGTTTTCTGAGTAATATGACCATTTTGAAAAAACATAATATAAACGTGCTCCTAAAATTGCTATAGGTACTGCCCAAATTAATAAGTCTGTCAATAAATCCGGGTGAAATTTCTGTTTAATCATTTCACGTTGGGCTACTAAAAATGCCACTACAATTCCAAATGCGATAATAACTCCGTACCAACGTACTGAAATCGGTCCAAGAGTAATTGCAATTGGATCAATTGCACCAAGTAAAAAATTCATGTCATACCCCTTCCATACTTCTTAATTTAAAAAGACGAATCTTCATTTTGACTAATGACATCGTTTAAACGATTGGAGAATTCCTCTGCTGCATTTACACCCATTCGTTTCAACCGATAATTCATAGCCCCTACTTCAATAATAACAGCTAAGTTTCGACCGGGACGAACGGGAATCGTCAGTTTGGTTACATCTGTATCAATAATTCTCATTTTTTCTTCTTCGAGCCCAAGTCTGTCATAGGTTTTATGTGCATCCCAATTTTCTAATTCAATTACAAGTGAAATTCGTTTAAAGCTTCGGATTGCACTTGCACCAAATAAGGTCATAATATCTATAATACCTAGCCCACGGATTTCGAGTAAATGCTCAATTAGTTTCGGTGCGTTTCCAATGAGTGTATTTTCCGCCTCTTGTCTTATTTCCACGCAATCATCAGCCACGAGACGATGACCTTTTTTTACAAGTTCCAGCGCGGTCTCACTTTTACCGACACCACTTTTCCCAGTAATAAGTACTCCGACTCCAAAAATGTCGACAAGTACACCATGTACTGCTGTAGTAGGTGCTAGTTTACTCTCTAAAAAATTAGTCAATAAACTTGAAAAACGAGTGGTAGGCATTTTGGTTGTTAGGACTGGCACATTCTCCTCATTAGAAGCAATCTCTAGTTCTTCTGGTACTTTCATGCCATGTGAAATGATAATTGCTGGTGTTTCTGGTGAACATAATTTCCGCATGCGTTCTACTCGTTCGTGCGGCAATAACATTTCAAAAAAAGAAAGTTCTGTTTTGCCTAGTAATTGTACACGGTTGGCTGGGTAGTGTGTAAAATAACCAGCCATCTCTAGGCCTGGACGTGAAATATCACTGATGGCAATATGCCTGCCTATTCCTTCTTGCCCACTGACAAGCGTTAAATCAAACTTTTCCATCACATCTTTTGTTGTCACTTGCATTATAAAAGCACCACTTTCCTAGAAACTCGAATTATGCTATATATATATTCTTTATTTTAGCATGCACATTTAGAAATGAAATGAATTTATCTTATTGTTTCGCTTTTCCTTTGTTTTTCCGTGTAAATAATTAAAAATACTACTATTCAACAGCTTGTTCTAAAATGATGCAAGCTGTATTTCATATGATATCCGAATATTTATACTCTCTTATTAGTATAAGAAAAACCAGGCAAAGTACGCCCGGTCCTTTAAGAAGGGTAACCATAGAAACCCGTTTACTTCCGCTACGGTGGACGCTTTT